>JAEOTJ010000217.1 GCA_016839905.1 Promethearchaeota archaeon
TATTATAATTGAACATAATATGGAAATTATAAAATCTGCGGATTACATCATTGATATAGGGCCAGAAGGGGGTGAAAAAGGCGGAAAAATAGTAACTATGGGAACTCCCGAAGATGTAATAAATAACAAGAAATCCCATACCGCAAAATATCTGAAAAACTATCTTAATAAAAATTAATTTCTTAAAAACAAAAAGTTCTATACTTTGGTTATTTATTATAAATAATAATTAATTGTCATTACGATATATTAAATCCATTAAGGAAGGGTATAGAAAATGGCTGTAGATGATGAAAAGAAGATAATTCGAGCACCTATTGCTTGTATTCTAGGTCATATTGACCATGGTAAGACATCTCTGTTAGATTATATAAGAGGAACAGTAGTTCAAAAAAGAGAAGCCGCTGGTATTACGCAGCATATTGGTGCATCTTATTTTCCAACTGAAGATCTGAAAGAATTTTTAAGTAAGTCAAAAAAAGAATTTGCAGACAAGGAGATTAACCTTCCAGGTATTTTAATTGTTGATACGCCGGGTCATGCGGCATTCATGAATTTGAGAAAAAGAGGAGGAGCAGTAGCAGATATAGCCATCTTAGTGGTAGATGTTACATCTGGAACCATGCCAATAACTTGGGAATCAGTTAGAATTTTAAGAGAAAAAAAGACTCCTTTTGTTATTGCTGCCAATAAAATTGATAGAATTTCTGGTTGGAAGTCAACTAAAGATGCAGATTTTTTAGACACGTATAAGAAACAGACACAACATGTAAGAGACTTTTTAGATGAAAAACTTTTTCAAATGATAGGGAATTTCTTAGAAGAGGGATTTAAAGGAATTGATAGATATGATAAAATAAAGGATTTTACAAAAAAAATTGCTATAGTTCCGACTAGTGCTAAATCAGGGGAAGGAATCTCAACTTTAATAATGATTTTAATGGGTTTAGTCCAACAATATCTAACAAAAAATTTAAAATTTTCAGAAGGGCCAGCAAAGGGAGTTGTTTTAGAAGTGAAGAGAGAAAAAGGTCAAGGAACGACCATTGATGTTTTAATTTATGATGGTATCATCAAAAAAGGTGATGAATTTATAGTAGGCGGTTTAGAAGAGCCTATTAAATCAAAAGTTAGAGCCCTATTCATGCCTAAACCATTAGATGAAATTAGGGATCCAAGACAGAGATTTGATTCAAAGGATTTAATAAATGCCGCCGCCGGGATTAAGATTTTAGCCCCTAATATCGAAAATGTTGTAGCGGGCTCGCCCTTCAGGGCAATTGGAGATCCATCAGAAGAGGAGATTGTATATAAAGAAATTGAAGAGGAAGTTCAAGCTATTAAAATTAAAACTGATAAAGCAGGAGTCGTGCTAAAAGCAGATACTTTAGGATCTCTTGAAGCATTAGAGAATCATTTTACTAAAAATGGAATAACAATTAGTATCGCTGATATAGGCCCCATTAAAAAAGAGGATATTATAAACGCCAGTATTGTTAGAGATTTTGATCCTTACTCGGCTGTTGTTCTGGGTTTTAATGTAGATATTTTACCTGAGGCGGAAGAACAAGCTTATAAAGATAACATAAGAATTTTTACAAATAATGTGATTTATAGATTATTAGAGGATTATGTAGAATATGCAGAAACTCGTCGATCACAAGATATTAACAAGAAGTTAAGCGAACTAACGCTTCCCGCAAAATTGAAAATGTTTCCAGATTATGTTTTTAGAAATTCTAATCCGGCGGTTTTTGGTGTAAGAGTAGAAGGCGGACTTTTAAAACCAAAGGTACCTTTAATAACTGCTAAGGGCATAAAAGTAAAAAAAATACATCAGATACAAGATAAAGGTAAAACCCTGGAAAAAGCTGAAAAAGATGATGAAGTAGCAATTTCAATTCGAGGTATAGAAATAGGGCGAGATATTGGTAAAGATGAAACGCTTTTTGTTAGACTTCCAGAGCATCACGTAAGACAAATAATCGCAAAATTCTTAAATGAATTAACTGCTGATCAAAAAGAAGTTCTTAGGGAATACATGCAAATAATGAGAAAATATAGTCATCCCTGGTGGGGAATGTAAATCTTTATTTATTTAATAGCGCATTTCTTAGTTTTACTTCAATAACAGGGATGTATGAACGCATTATCATATTCTTACCAAAAAAATATAAAAGTAACTCATTATTAGGCTCATCACTCATGTTAATGCTTGTATTGATCACAATTCCAAGAGTTTTTTGCCCTGTATTATAATAATCCTTAACATCCAAACCATTAGGCAAATCCATGCCAATAAATTTATCTCCTTGAGGAATTGTTTCCATTTTTAAAAGATAGAGGTAATCTATAATAATACCCTTTAAATCTACTCCTGGATAATATTTAACCATTTCTTTAATTCCGTTACAATAAAGAATGTTATTCATTGAAGAGTTTAATGAGTACGCATAAATGCTATTCTTCTCGTCTTGAATGATGGGATCTAAAATAGATCTAATAATTAAAATATTGTTTGAAATGAAATTCTTAAGGGAGATATCCTCCATTACATCAGAAATCCTCCTATTTAATTTCTTGCTATTTATTGCCTCACTTACATCTTTAAATTCACGAGACTCAAAAAATTTACTATAAATATATCTAATTTTATTAATAATTCCCTCTTCAATATGATACTCATCGAATAACATTGCCATTAATAGATCTTGTATTTCTTGGTGTTTGATCTTTTCAATAATCATTTTATTTCTCTCAAAACCTATGGTTTTTAATGGATATGTCAGTTCTTGCGATATACTATAAATAGCACTGCAAAAACCCGAGAGTAAATGTTTATCAAGCCCAACAAGATCTTTACTTAGATAAAAAGGGAGTAATCCACCTTCACTTATAACGAGAAATTTTCTAATCATTCAATTCTTATAAATTAATTCATACTAATATTTGTTTTGTGGTATTCTTTATTTTTTACATCTTTTTTTAAACTATGAAACAATAATTTATTATAAGATTTTAATATCAATTTCACAACTAATTCCATGCCATCTATAAACGAAATTTTAGAGGAAATATTAAGAGAAATCATCCCAACAGAAAAAGAATTAGATTTAATTAGTGGAATAGTTAAAAATCTAAAATCCCTCTTAGCAAAAAAAGCCATGGAATTAAAGTTGGAATATACTCATATTGAACCTCAAGGTTCTACTGGAATTAAGCAAACTCAATTGAGAAATGACTTTGATATCGACTTGTTTATAGGTTTAAAGTATGACTTATATAAATCCAAATTTAAAGGATTAAGCAAGAATAAGTTAAAAAAAGAATCCAAAAAAGACTTTTTAAAGCTATGTAATGATTGGATTATTAAATCTTTAGATTTAAAGGAATTTCAAAATCCTCGCCTTTTATATGCTGAACATCCCTATGTTACTGTAGATTATCTTGCCCAAAATGTTAAAATTAAATTAGATATCGTTTTATTTTTTGATTTACCCCTTGAATATATAGAAAAAAATGGACCCATAACATCAGTTGATAGATCTCCTTGGCATGGCCGGTTTATCAGAGATAATTTATCTAAAGAACAAAAAAACCATGTAAGACTTCTAAAACATTTTTTTAAAGCCTGTCATTGTTATGGAGATAAAAGTGCTGTAGGAAAAGTAGGCTTTTTTGGTTATATTGCAGAATTACTCATTTACCATTTTGAAACTATTCAAAACCTTTTTGAAAATTTTAGCACTCTTAGAGATAAACCTATAGATTTTTTTAATAGGAGCGAAAAAGAATTAGAAAAAATCACTCATTTCCAGAATGATCATCTAATTATTACTGATCCAATCGATATGAATAGAAATGTGGGATCGGCAGTTGCCGAGAGCGCATATAAATATTGTAATAATCAAATAGAACATTTTTTAAAATATCCAACTAGAGAATTTTTCCAGATAAAACCAATTCCAGAAGCAGATTTATCAGATTTAAATGACTCGCTACTTTCAAACATTTATATTATTGAATCAAGAGCGATCGACAATGAAAAACATTATACATTAAATAGGGATAAACTACATGCTTTAGGAGAAACTATTAAGGCTAATGGAGAAAAGGAACCTTCACATGTAGAAAGGTTTGGACACATAGTATATGATGTATATTTCGAAGATGGTAAAAAGGAATATAATTTAGCTGTCTATTGTGAAAACCCAGAAATCTCCCCTACCTATTTACGACGAGGGCCTCCTAATAATGAAACAAAGCATGTTGCTAAATTTAAAGAGAAAAATCCATATTCTTTTGAAAAAGATGGCTATTTATGGGTGGAATCTAAAAGAACAGATACGAGTTTTATTATATTTCTCTCTAAAATGATAAAAGATAAAATTCCGGAGAATCTTGAAGTTAACAACATTTCTAATTCTTTTAAAGTAAAAACCACATCAGGAAAGAAAGCAATAACCGTTTTAAAAGATATGGTTTTACCATACTATTTATAAATTAAGTAAAAATATCTATTTAGTTTCTATTATAAAAAAAAATAAAAAGATAAGTCATTTGACTTATAAAATCATATGATTAAGGTCCGCCTTCTCCACATCCTGGACCGCTTACACCAGCGGCAGCCATACTCAGACCATATGACACAGTAAGCAAAATTGCTAAAGCAACCATTACTTTTTTATTTATTTTCAACTCTAAATCACCTATAATTGTTAGGTGTAATTATTTATAAAAAGAAGTATTTAAAGTCATCATTTTTCCAGATCACAGGACACTCAATAAATCAATAATTCATTATTTTTGCGATTGTTTTTATTTTTTTTTTTTTATAATAATAATGGATCTTTCAAACATCACTACGGTTTTTACGGAATCTGTCATACGTGAAATGACTCGAATTGCAAATGAAAATCCTGGTTGCATCAACTTAGCTCAAGGATTTCCCGATTTTTCTGCTCCTGAATCAATAAAAAATGCTGCTATAGAAGCAATTCAAGCAGATATTAACCAGTATGCGATTACTTGGGGATCATTTTCACTAAGAAAAGCTATCGCTGAGAGAGTAGCAGAATATAATAAAATTAAGTCTATAAATCCGAATAAGAATATTACAGTTACTTGTGGTTCTACAGAAGCAATGATTTCTGCAATGAAAGCCGTGATAAATCCAGGGGATGAAGCGATTATTTTTGAGCCTTTCTATGAAAATTATGGACCTGATTGTTTATTATCAGGGGCTACACCCCGTTATATCAAATTAAATTCACCTGATTGGTCAATTGATTTTGATATGCTTGAACGGCTCTTTAATGAAAAAACAAAAGTCATAATTTTAAACACTCCAAATAATCCTACGGGTAAAGTTTTTAGCGAAAAAGAATTGAAAATTATATCGAATTTATGCTTAAACCATGATTGCATTGCTATAACTGATGAAATTTATGAATATATCTTATATAATGATTATAAACATGTTTCCATTGCTTCTTTACCAGATATGGAGAATAATTCCATAACTATTAATTCTATTTCAAAGACTTACTCTCTTACTGGTTGGAGGGTTGGTTGGGCAATTGCAAGTGAAAGAATTACAAATGAAATTAAAAAGGTTCATGATTTTCTAACTGTAGGAGCTCCTGCGCCACTACAGGAAGCTGCCGCTTTTGCATTATCACTTAGCGAAGATTATTATGAATATCTCCGAGATTTTTATATAAACGCTAGGGATATCCTTTATAATGCCTTAATACAAACTGATCTCCAACCAATAAAACCAGATGGAGCTTACTATATTATGACTAATTGCGAGAATTACATGAGCAAACATAATTTAAAGAATGCCCTTGATTTAGCTCTACATTTAATAAAAGATGTAGGAATAGCTACCGTTCCAGGGTCATCTTTCTATTCAGATCCGAAAGATGGTCAAACTCAGACAAGATTCTGTTTTTGCAAAAAAGAAGAAACATTACAGTTGGCAGCTGAAAGATTAATGAAAATTTCAAATTGAAAAAACAAAAATTCTGCTGTGACAGCACCTTTTATCGCAATCATATCTTCATAAAAATAGTAAAATATAAAATTTTAGCATGGTTTAATATAGGTTTGATTGGTTTGAAGGAATACTTTATTTTTCTGATGAAGATTCTGATTTCATTCGCGAAACTGCGGATCGTAATTTAAAAGAACTTTTGGAAAGAGAAAAAAAACAAAGAGAAACTAAAAAGTTAGGCGATGATTTGTACTTATATAAATAATTCATGAAATTTTCTTGATTGATAAAATTTTTTACCTTTCCTTAATTCCTTAAGTTAAAATATTGAAAAAAAAAATTATTTTAATTTAAGTGAGTAAATCATGGTAAAAGTTAAGAACTCTGATGAGATCGCAAAACTTGTCACGCAGGGAGACTATAATAAGAAAAGGCTGTTTTCAATAGTGGCACATATTGATTGAATGGAAGGCTTCTTTCTATTCCGAGAACATGGCAAGACAACAGCCGCAGATTACTTATTAAGGCGTGCGGGACTCATGAGGCCAGAAGATGCCGGACAGCTCCAAATGACAGATTCAGATTTAGATTAAGATTTCCTTTTTCTACTGAAAGACGAGGAGCAAGCTCGGGGCATCACGATTTTTACAAGTGTAGTCTTGCTAGCATTTAATGATCCAAGAAAACCGGATGATGAAGAACCTTACATTTTACAGATAAACGACACTCCAGGTCATATTTCATTTACTGGCGAAGTCTCACGAGCCCTCAGAGGAAGTGATGGCGCTATGATCCTTGTTGATGCTTTAGAAGGAGTCATGACCCAAACCGAAACAAACATAAGGCTTGCCGTTGGAGAAGAGCTTTGTAAACCCGTTCTATTCATAAATAAAGTTGATCGATTAATTAGCGAACTCAAATTATCACCTCAAAAAACGTTTGAAAAAATTGATAAGATTACAAGAGAAGTAAATGAATTAATTAAGAATATACGACCAGAAGGTTCAAGCTGGGGTGTGGACTTCGCAAAGAATTCAGTGGCCGTAGGCTCGGCAAAACACGGTTGGGGGTTCACGTATGAGATCTTGATTGAAAAGGGGTTGAAACCTCAAGATGTATTTTCGAAATATAATGAAGGAGACATACAGTGGCTAAGAGATAATTTACCCCTTGATGAGCCCATGTTGAGAATGGTGGTAGACCATCTGCCTGATCCAATTTCTGCGGCAAAATATAGAATCCCTCATATATGGGGAGGTGATTTAAATTCAGAATTAGGGCAATCCCTTCAGAAGAGCGACCCAAATGGAGCGCTCTACGGACTTATAACAAAAATTTTCCTTGATCCAAAAAGAAATTATCAGGCCACGCTTATTGGACGAGTTTTTTCTGGTACTTTTAATCAAGTAGATTCAATCTATTTAATAAACTCTCAAGAGTCAAGTAGAGTTAAAAGACTGGGAGTTATGGAAATCACCGATATATTAGATATTCCAAAGGTTCCCGCGGGCAATTTATTTGCATTATATGGATTTATTTGTCCTTCTGGAGAAACATTCATGTTAACTAATGACGTGCCTAAAAGTAAAGAGGAAAAAGCACGATTACCTCGTTTTGAAAAAATCCAATATGCTTGTGAGGCCGTAGTCTCAAGAAGCATCAAGCCTAAAGATCCACATGATATTGATAAATTAGATGAAATTGTCGGAAAATGGCTCAAAGCTGATCCAACAGCACGATATCGAATGGATAAAGAGTCTCTAGAATTTATTCTAAGTGGGATTGATCCACTTCAAATTGAAATCCTTACAAAAAGAATTAATAATCAAGTAGAAATAATTATCGGAGAACCAATTATCGTATATCGAGAACGAATTACTCAAAAGAGTCCAAATTATCATACAAAATCAGCCAATACTCATAATCGTATTTTAATGTACATTGAACCATTAGACCAGAAAACCGAGAAGTTAATTGATTCTGGTAAAATTAATGATTTACAGAATGATAAGGAAAGAGCTAAAATTTTAAGAGAAGAGGCAGGATGGGATGCCAAAGAAGCCAGACGTATTGTAGATGTATATCAAGGGAGTTTATTAGTAAATGGTACTTCAGGATTACAACGATTTGATCGCGTGAAATCTTATTTAACCGCAGCTTTTAGAGACTGGTTAGGGAATTGTATTTTAGCAAAGGAACCAGCCATAGGTTTTAAAGCCGTTTTTACAGATATGGTTATTCACGAGGATCCTCGTCATACACAATATGGACAAATCGCTGGAATGGCTTTTTCAGCCTTATCGCTAGCCATGCTTGAATCAAATCCTCATCTATTTGAACCTATTCAAAAAATTGATATAAAAACACCTCAAGGATATGAAGGTTCAGTTACAGCCATCATTAATAAACGTCGAGGAAGGATAAGTAATGTCATTCCCGAGGGAGAATATGTTAGAGTTCAAGGACAGATTCCCGCAGCTGAAACAATTGGAATTGCTGATGATATAAGAGGTTCTACTCAAGGAAGAGCCTTTTTTGGTTATGAGTTTAAGGGTTTTGAGAAAATTCCCCCATCTTTAGAAGGAGAGATAATTATGGAGATTAGAAAACGTAAAGGGATGCCAGAAGAAATGCCTAATAAAAAATCCTGGGAGCGATTTATTTATAAAAGAAGTAAATAATATCTAAATTTTAATTTTCAACTTTTATCTTAATTATTTTTAAAAATTAAAGAGTTTCTTTAATTCTAGAGTGTTATCTACTAAAATATCAGGATTATATCGCATTAAAGATTGTTTTGGAGCTAAACCTGAAGCAACACATATCATTTTAACTTCCGCAGCTTTTCCTGCTTGAATGTCTGTAGTCATATCTCCAATGAAAATTATTTCTGATGGTTTCATCTTCCATTTTTCTAGAATTTTTAAAATTCCCTCTGGACTTGGTTTTACTTCTGAAACTTCGTTAAAACCAATTATTAAGTCAAAATATTTATCAAGATTGAATTTTTTCAAGATATTTTCTGCATAAATATTTTGATTATTAGTTAAAATTGCTAATTTTACCTTTTTAGATAATTTACTAATTATTTTATCTACTCCTTCGAATAATGTGGAATCCTCATTGTATTGATTAAACTGACCAAATATATATACCACAATACGTAATTTTTTAATTAAACTAATCCCTTCTAATAACTTAATTTTCAATAAATCGTAAGATTGTAAAATAATTTTTGGTATCGTATAATTTTGGAGATCTTCGAGTAAATGAGCAACTTCACTTAAAGCATCATCAATATTCACGTTTATTTTATATTTTACTATCCCATCTTCAACGGCTTTTCTTATTGCTCCAACTAAATCGAAGATTGTACCATCTAAATCAAAGATGACACCCTTGTACTTATCTAAATCAAGTTGCTTCATAATTTACCATCATAATTTTTCTAGTTTTGTTATTTTATTTTTAATTCTACGAAATTGAATTTTAAGATAATTATAAAGATATTGAATCTGATTATTTTTAATTTACCTTCTTTTTAAAAATTTATAAATTCTTCAACTCTCTTATTTTTTAAATAAAGGAGGTCATGTGATTGGTAACAATGAAGCTTACGGAACAGATTCAAATCGAAAAAACGGCTCGATTATCCCACCTATGCCATTTATCCAAGAATCTTTATAATCTGGCGAATTATTACGTGAGGCAAGACCTGTTTTATTTAGGAAACTGGCTTAGATATCATGACTTGTGGTACATGCTGAAAAATAAGCTCCCTTATCGGAAATTACCTTCACAGACGGCCCAACAAGTATTGAAGGTCGTGGATAAAAATTGGAAATCATTTTTTAATTCCTGTAAGGAATGGCGCGCACGTCCAGAAAGATTTCAGGGACGACCACGCCCTCCCAAGTATAAGAAGAAGAACGGCGAGTTCATGGTCATCTTCACTAACCAACAATGCTGTCTCAAGGAGGATTATTTACATTTTCCGAGGAGGGTAGGGCTCTCTCCCATCAAGACACGCCTTAAGGAACGCATACATCAAGTTAGGCTAATTCCCAAGGGGCTTTATTACGTGGTAGAGATCATCTATGAGAAGGAAGCACTTAATTTAAACTTGGATGAGAAGCGCATTGTGGGAATTGATTTAGGATTGAACAACCTTGTAACCATTGTAAATAATGCGGGATTACAATCTGTCATTATTAAGGGCGGGTTGGTGAAATCCATTAATCAATTTTATAACAAGCAATTGGCCAGGTATAAGAGCCATAAGGACAGACAAGGGCTCCCTTTCAAAACGAGGAGACTTCAGAGGCTTATAAGAACGCGTAATAACAAGATCAATGATGTCTTTCATAAAATCACTAGGAGAATTCTTACTTATTGCATCGAACACGATTTCGGAACCATAATCATCGGGTATAATCATTTATGGAAGCGAAAAATAACCCTGGGGAGGAAAAACAATCAAAATTTCGTTCAATTACCCTTTTACAAGTTGATCCATCAACTCAAGTACAAGGCGGAATTAGTCAGCATTTCCGTGTCATTAGAAGAAGAATCATTTACTTCCAAGTGTAGTTTTTTGGATGGGGAGTCCATTACCAAGCACGAGCGATATGTGGGAAGGCGCGTGAGCAGGGGGCTCTTCAAGTCCAAGAAAGGCATTCTAATTAATGCAGACGTGAATGCAGGTTATAATATCATTAAAAAAGCACTCCCGAATGCCATTTCAGTTGACGGGATAGAGGGTGTAGGGTTTCACCCATATTCCATTGCCATTTTATGAGTAAACCGGGTAAAGGAATAAAATTTATTTACTAAGAAGGTAAATTAAAAATAACCTTGAATCTTAAGATAATTATAAAGATATTAAAATGTATTAATAAGTATCTCTCCGAGAAGAGAAGAATATGAATGAAAATGAACGTGAAGAGCAAGAGCCACAAGAAGAAATCACAAGCGAATCAGAAGATGATGATTTAAAAGCATATTTAGCCGAAATGAAAGCATTGGAATCAGATTTCTCGGATTTAGAGGATTTAGATATGGAAGAAATCCTAGAAATGCAAGAAGCTATTGCTACTGTTAAAGAGGGCGAGGAAATAACGGTTGAGGGGGCTTTGCAAGACGAAATTTCTATTGAGTCCGAAAAAATTACGAATAATAATCAAACTGATTATTTAGAACAAAAGGAGACAATGATTTCGGATTTTTCGGATATGGATGGAATTGATTTTGATGAACTTAAAGAAATGAAGGACGCTATTGAAAGCGTGAAAGAAGAAGAAGAAGGGGAAGTCCAACAACCTCAAGAGATTTCTTCAGAATTGGAAGAAAGAATTAAAGAAGAATTATCAAAAAGAAAAAAAGAAGAAGAAAAAGAAGTAATCACAACCGAAAAATTCCTTGAATACATTAAAGAAAAGCGTGATAAAATTTGGTATCATGCGTTGTGGTATTTAGTTTTTAATGTGGATGATCATATAGCAAGTAAATTCATGTTATATGATGTTTTGAAGGAGGTAACGAGCAAAAGTGCAATAGATCCAATTCCAGAACATCAATTTTATTTTGGCTTAGGATATATTCTACGATTAAATGTAAATAATAAACAAGTAGTTCGGTATATGAGTGGTGCTAAATTTAAAATTAATATTAATATTGATAATTTTAAAGAAATGCTAGAAGAATCTGGAGAACCGATTAGTCATAGACCAATCATTGAAGAAGTAGAAAAGAAAAAGATGTATTCAGACTTTCTTAAAGATGATTTTTTAGATATTTAAATATCAAATCTACTAAAAATGATGGATAAACCCTCTCTCCTAATCATTGGAAATTCCAATGTTGGAAAAAGCGCCATTACAAGAACACTTTTACCAAATCCCCGAAAGTATAAAGGAAAAACAGGGAAATCTCCTGGGAGTACTTTATTGATAAAACCTATTTGGCAAAAGGGGATGAAATTTCAAGTGATTGACTTGCCTGGATTTGGCTACATGAAACATTCAAGTCAAAGGCGAGAGGAGCATGTTAAAAAACAAATTGTCATCCATATTGAGAAGCATTGCAGGGATTACTTTTTTGGATTGGTTGTAATTAACATCCTTAGGATTGAGGATGAAATCAATAAATATTTTATCAAAAATCAAGAAACCATACCATTGACCTTTGAATTAATTAAATTTTTAAAAGAGAGCAACATCCCTCTCATTGTTATTGTTAATAAAATAGATAAAGTCTCTAATATCGATAAAAAAAGAGCCTTAAATTTATTTATTGAATCTTCTAAGGAATATGGAATAAATTTAACTCATTTAGATGATTTTGAACAAGATAATGAATTAAAAATCCCATATTTAGAATTATCAGCTTTAAAAAAAATAAATATAAGAAAATTAAAGCAAATTATTCATGTTTTCCTAAATAAATAAAAAAAAAAATTTAGTATTATTAGGAATTCTCTATATAGCTAAACCATACATATTGACATCAATTGTTATACTAAACCCACCAATTAATATATCTAATATCCCATTCCTAATATCCAATAAAAGGTTTCCTTGATTGTAATAGGCATCATATAGTCTAACGGCTGTTTCCATTTGATTATCTATAAAAATATATGAAACATTTATCATTCCTAATGGTGGTACTTCAAGATTATTATCCTGCCAGTCAGTATAATCAATATCATCAAGTTTATAATTTCGATTTATACCATAACTCCATATTAGATAATTTGCACCATCAATATCATCTAAATAGAGATCTCCTTCAAAAGAAGTTGCATTAATAGCAAAATTGAAAGGATTCTCAATAGTTATATTTGTATTAATCTCATAATAATAAGTGGGTGTAGGCAAAGTTTCTACAATAATA
>JAEOTJ010000218.1 GCA_016839905.1 Promethearchaeota archaeon
AAATATATAATAATAGAGAATTCTCTTGGAGTTAACACATGTACATATGGATACTTAATTCAGAATCAGGGGTAACATTAGTATTCAAATCAATGGAAGGGGATTTACCTGTTAATGAGGATCTCGTATCTGGTTTGCTTACTGCTTTAAATCAATTGTCTGAAGTTGAATTGAAGCAATCTATCGAGTCAATTGAAATGCAAGGGTTACGTTGGGTTTATGTAATGGAAAGAGAAACAGGACTGTTATTCATTGCTGCAGATAAAAAAGATGTAAATGCGGAGATCTTAAAATCACGTTTGATTGTAATTCAACAAGCATTTATTCAAACTTTCATTCATGAGAAGGCTCGTTGGAAGGATAAATGGAATGGAAATGTCGAGATATTTTATCCTTTTAAAAAAACTATCGATGAGTATTATGTTCATTGGAAACAAGCAGAAAATATAACTACAATCGCAGAGTTTTTCGATATTTTAGGAATTTTCCAACAAATATTAAATTTACTTATACAAATAATTACAGAACGTATTTTTGGAGAACATAAGATTAAAATTTATCGTCATATAGACAAAATGTTTCAAGAATTCTCAAGTTCTCAATATGTTCAGAATGATGAGGGATTAAAAAAAATATCCTTCTCTAGAGATATAGGTTTTAATATAATAAACATAAACCCATCCAATTGTAACATGTTATTGGTTGAAAAAGAAATTATTAAAATTGTTAAAGCTATTGTTAATACAATCAAGGAGGAGGTTGGACATACACATAGCGTAAGTTTATTTGTCGAAGAAAGTGTTTTTGATTATATTTTAAGTAATTTAAATCTTTTAAAGGAACTCAATTTAGAAAAATTTCTCTTAAACCTCTTTTTATTGGAGTAGAATAAAGAATTTTAAGTATATTTATTAGACGCTGTGAATTAGTATTATTAACTGGATTCAATTAATTACCTTAAAATTACAATGAACATTCCCCTTTTAATTATCATTTTCATTATTTTTATTTTAATTATTATATCTTATTCTCTGAAAAACCTGGATTTTGTTGCGGTTTCCTTATTATTATGCTTTATTGCAGCAACGATTACGGGAATTGTAAAAGGAGTCGGCCTTGAGGCTTTTATGTTTTATATTCAATGGGAAGCCATTATAATCATCCTTTCAATGAGTATTATCACTAAGATAGCTGAGGATTCTGACATCTTGGAATATTTAGCCGTAAAACTTTTCAAACTCTCAAAAGGTAATCAAAGGACTTTTCTATATCTGCTATGCATTTTTACAACATTAATGGCTGCTGTAATTAGCGACATCGTGGTAATCTTGATACTAGCGCCTGTAGTTATCCGGCTATGCCACTTCTTAAAGATCAGAGCAGGTACATATCTTTTAGGTATGACAATTTGTATAAATATAGGTTCAATAATCACTCCCTTTTCTAGTGGAGAAAACATTATAATATCTACTGCTTTTGGATTAGATACATTTTATTTTATAGCATATTATTGGGTATTTTCTTTTATATTATTATTTCTTACAGTATTTTTAATAGATAAATTTATTTTAAGCAAAGAACCAAAAATCGAAGCGAACCAAAAACGATTTGTTATAGACCTGATTGATGCTGACGTGATGATCAAAAATAAAAAGATGTTTTATATCAATAGCATTGCCATTATTATAACCATTGTATTATTTATAATTCTACCTTTACTTTACTTAACTGCTGCAATTTCGGCAATGATCCTTGTACTTATAAATCGTAAGTATACTAAAAAACAGATGAAAGAACTTTTTAGAGATATTGAATGGGAGATTATCTTCTTCTTTATAGCTCTATATATTGTTATTGGATGCCTTTTAGAGGCAGGTTTCAAAGAAATTTTTGAAGGGATAGCTTTTGAAAATATGAACACGTTATTTTTGGTTTTTATAATTCTTTTGATTGTAAGTTTTATTTCTGGTGTAGTTGCAAATACACCTACAGCTCTCGTATTCATACCAATTATAGACACATTAATTTATACTCATGGTTTTTCGGCCGTTCCTTTAATGTTTGCATTCATTATAGGTATCAATCTTGGAGGAAATATCATACCTCAAGGAGCCGCTTGCGATGTAATGACATTAAAAATTGCTGAAGATGCAGGTGTAGAAAATTTGAGTTATAAGAGATTATTAAAAAATGGATTTATTTTTGCAATGTTTCATATTGCTATTTCTATGGGATATTTACTAATCTTAGTACTTATCTTTAGTTAGATCTTCTACAAATCTTACAACCAATTAACTAAATTCTGGTAATTTTGATCAATCTAGAATACTTCTTCATAAAATTATGATCAATTTTTAGAAATTCAAATCTAATTTTGTAAGGAATGAGGAGTTAATAATTCTTAATTACCATTTAATATTTCTTTATTTAAAATTAAAAAATAATTGAATAAAATTAATAGATGGTAAGTAAGAATGGTTTACAAATATTCTGTATCAATATTAGGCACAGGCTTCATAGGGCTTTGCTCAGCCGCTTGCTTTGCCCAAAAGGATATAAAAGTATTGGCGTCTACTCATAATGAAAAAAAAGCAAGTATAATTAATGATTTTAAAACTCCTTTTTTTGAGGACGGTCTAGAGGAGATGCTAATCGAAATTAAAGACCAAAAACCTGAATTGCTTAAATGCTTGACTGATCCTGTTCAGGCAGTCTTAGAGACAGATATTATGATGATTACCCAAGGAACTCCCATGCGTGAAGATAATAGCATTAATCTGGGATATATCGAAAGTACCGCAAAAGAAATAGGGGAGGCGTTGAAAAAGGATGATAAATATCGTTTAATTGTCGTAAGATCTACAGTAGTTCCGGGAACGACACGGAATTTAGTGGGGAAAACTATTACTGAGATTTCCGGAAAAATACCTGGGAAGGATTTTGGATTATGCATGCAACCCGAATTCTTAGCAGAAGGACGTTCAATTGAAGATACTCTTAGACCAGATAGAATAATTATTGGATCGATTGACGATAAAAGTGGAGATATGCTTCAAGAATTCTATGAATACTTTTATGGGGATCATTTAAAAAATTGCCCTATTAAACGATTGAATTTGGAGAGCGCAGAATTGGTTAAATATGGTAATAATTGTCTATTATCAACTAAAATCTCATACGCGAATGAATTTGCTAACTTGGCAGAGCTCGTTCCCAATGTGGATGTAGTTCAAGTAATGGAAGGTGTAGGCTTAGATTATAGAATCAACCATCGATTTCTTGGTGCGGGAGTAGGTTTTGGGGGCGCTTGCTTCCATAAAGATGTAAATGCAATTACTAAATGGTCAAGATCCAAGGGATATGTTTCTAAAATATTAGAGGCGGTTCTTGAAAGAAATGATCTAAGAGCAATTAGAATTGTTGACATTGCAGAAGGATTAGTTGGTAAATTAGACGGTAAAAAAGTTACTTTACTTGGCCTTTCCTTCAAGCCCGGTACTGATGATATGAGAGAGGCACCTAGTATACGTGTAGTCAACGAGTTAAAGCGGAGAAATGTTACCGATATTATTGGGTACGATCCAAAAGCTAAAGAATCTGCAGAAGAAGCCCTTGGAGATAAAATAAAATACGCTGAATCAATTGAAGAAGCTCTAAAAGATTCTGAATGTGCCCTTTTAATAACCGACTGGGATGAATTTAAGAAGTTAACACCTGAAGTTTTTAAAAATAATATGAAAGTTCCAAACCTTATTGATGGTAGAAGAATCTATGATTACGATGAGTTTAATAAAGCCTTAAATTTCAGAGCAATGGGTAGAATAGATTTAAAATAAATTCTTTTTCTTTTTTATAATTAAGAAATTTTATGAAGTATGATTTATTTATTTTGATGAGAATAATTACTAAAATAAGTTATTATGATGGATGAAAAAAGTAAGGTGTTAATATCATATATTGGTATGGGATACGTCGGGATTCCTATGAGTGTTTTACTTGCAGACGTACCGAATTTCTATGTTACGGGAATCCAACGCCGATCACAACGTAGTGGCTGGAAAATTGACTGGCTTAACGAGGGAAAGAATCCTTTTGAAGGTGATGAGCCGGGATTAGATGATTTAATCGCAAGAGTAGTTAAAAATGGAAAATTTAAAGTTACAGATCGTTATGATGGAATTGATAAAGCAGATTATATATTACTTGGAGTTCAAACGCCTGTCGATGAAAAAAGAATCCCCAGATACGAATCATTAAAAGATGTTTCTAAATTAGCGGCGCCACACATGAAAAAGGGAGTTACAGTAATTATAGAATCTACTGTTGCTCCAGGTACAACAGATAATATAATCCAACCAATATTAGAAAAAGATAGTGGCTTGAAAAGAGGAGAAGATTTTTATTTAGCATTTTCTTTTGAGAGAGTCATGCCAGGGAAATTAATCGAATTTATAGTGAATTTTCCTAGAGTCATAGGTGGAGGTTGTAAAGAAGCAAATGAAAGAGCTAAATTTCTTTATGGAAAGGTTGTTAAAAAAGAATTGCAAGTCACTGACACGCTCACAGCGGAATTAACAAAATGTATGGAAAATACTTATCGTGACATTAATATTGCTTTTGCCAACGAAATGGCTTTAGTCTCTGAAGATTTTAATAGAAATATTTTTGAAATCATAGATTTAATCAATTATAGGCATGATCGAATGATGCATTACCCTGGTTCTGGAGTAGGAGGTCATTGTTTGACTAAAGATCCTTGGTTATTAATGTATGGTCTCGAAACATATACTCCAAAAAAGTATTTCAATAAGGTAAAAATTCTTCCTTATGGTAGGATATTAAACGATTTCATGCCACAACACATGGTAGAATTAATGGAAGACGCCCTTTTAGAAGTAGACAAGCATGATAATTTAAAGATTACCCTCATGGGAGTTGCTTATAAAGCGAATTGTGACGATACAAGAAATACTCCAACAGAACGAATCGTATTGTTCTTAAAAAATAGATACCATTCTCATAATATAGAATACATTGCCCATGATCCCTGGGTTAGGGAAAAAGATTATAAAGAGACTGAATTAACTGTCGATCTTGATAAAGCTATTTCTAATGCAGATGTTCTAATGTTTGTAACTAACCACAAAGAATACTATAATTTAGATTTCGATGATATGAAAAATAAGGTAAAAGATAAAGCCATTATTATTGATGGTCGAAATATTTTTGATAAGGCAAAAGTTGAAGAAAAGGGATTTATTTATCGTAAAATTGGAGAAGGATGAATAATTCAGATTTTAATTGATAAAGATCTTTTTTTTTTTACATTTTTTTTAGAATACTCGCTATCATTAACTTTTTATCAAGTAAAGATTCAAATAAAGGGAAATGGGATGGGAAAAAAGCAGAAAGATTAGATTTATGGTCATCAATTATTTAATTGTATACATTCATCGTGGAATATGACGATATCCCTTTCATAAATCTAGTAGGATAACCCTTGTATAAAGGTTTTAATGATAGACCTAAAAAAGAAAAAGGTTGGGTATAAAATCCTTGAAAATAATCACAAATCCATTCAAACCATCTTGAGTGCATTAATGTTAAAGTTTATTTATTTCTTTGATCTTAAATTATTTAAAAACACCAAAAACGATGTATTACAAAACCTTATCACATTAACGGATCAAAAAATTATACTTTATTAAAAAATGATTTTACATAAGTAAAAAATTATGAGAAAAATGATTTTACATAAGTAAAAAAATATAAGATATATATATGAGTAAAGGTATTCTTAAGATAACACTTTAAAAAATTAAACATAAAAACAAAGTTTGTGAAAAGAATGGCAGAAAGAAGTAATGAACAAAATAAGAAAAAATGGGATAATTTTAATGATGATTTTTACAAACAACGTATAAGTAGTAAAAAATCTATATTAAGAAAAGCGGCTGTGGTGACGGCTTTAACACTTCCTATCATTATGTTGGGATTAGGCGTACTTTATTTGATGGAACCAGATTTAACTCCATCTCGCGATACTAAGACACCTAGTAAACCTTGGGAACCTGGGGATGATACTCTAGGTGATGACGAGGAAGAGGAAGAGGAAATTGACCCAGAACCTTTAACTGTAGAGACGGAATATGGAAATGTAACAGGTAGAGAATGGGATGATGACACTTATTGTTGGCTCGGAGTTCCTTTTGCAAAGCCACCCCTCGGGGATTTAAGATGGAAAGCTCCAGAAGATCCTGACTATTGGGGAGCAATGAATACAACGGACTTCTCTGAAGGTTGCATGCAATTTGCTAATTGGATGGGAACTACAAATGAAGAGGATATAATGAACACTAATGTAATTGGAAGCGAAGATTGTCTATACATGAATATATGGGCTCCTAAACAGGAAAATGGAAACCTTCCTAAAGATCTTCCCGTATTTTTTTGGATTCATGGAGGTGGGAACTCAGTTGGACAAGCTAATTGGCCAATTTATTATGGAGGACACCTAGCAGAAAAGTCTGACGTTATTGTTGTTACGATAAATTATAGGTTGGAGATAGTAGGCTTTATGCATCATTGGGCATTTGGAGAGTTAGGTAATCCTGAGACTCCTGAATGGGATCCTCTAGATAATTCTGGGAACTTTGCTATACTAGATATGATACATGCACTTAAGTTTGTAAAACATAACATAGAAAATTTTGGTGGAGATGAAGATTGTATAACTGTCTCAGGTCAGTCTGCTGGAGGCATGAATACTTTTGCGCTCCTCACCTCGCCTTACTTAAAACAAACGTATTTTGATATGGGAGATCCGCTCTTTCATAGGGCAATGCCTATAAGTGGAGCTCCAATGTCAACAGAGATGGATGAAGGATTTGAGGCCATTGAAACCGTAATGGCACAATATTTAGTTTATAATGGAACCGCAGTGGATGAAGATGAAGCATGGGATATGGTTGATGATGAGGTATTATGGGGAGATGGACAAGGTTTTAGAGACTGGCTCATGACTGCTGATATGGAAGGTCTCTTTGAATGTCGAAAAAGCGGTGCTGCTGAAGATGGATTAATGGGTGTAATGTCCATGCCAAATTTATTTGGAGATGGTTGGGTTGTTGCTGAAGATCCAGATTATGCATTGGAGATTGGAGAGTTTATTCGCGTACCCACGATAATTGGATGCTGCGAGGAGGAAGTTAAGATATTCCTTGCTGAAATGATGGATGAAGGAGCATATTATGATGGGATGTTTGGAAGAGGCATTCCGGATAATATGACAGAGGCTACTGAGGGTGCGTTAGATTGGGAGGATGCACCTGAATGGATAAAGGATCTCTTTGTAGGTTTTATTGATGTTTCTACATGGTCAGCTAGCAATGTGATCCGAGTATATGGCACAGATTGGCCCGCAGATGATATAAAAACATATTACCCTAATGTTTGGACTTTCCAGTTCAGTTGGAAAGCTTTACCTTATCCACTTAATGAAAATATTGGAGCATCTCATGGAATGGATCTTCCATTCATGTTTGGTAACATAGAACCCGAGGAGTCGTGGCCGGTAAACAATACAGCCTGGGTTCCAGAGAATTATGTCGGTAGAAAGGCGTTATCGGATTACATGATGGGTTTTTATAAGAATTTCATGTACAATGGAGACCCTGGCGGTATGTGGGAGCCATGGCGGTATCGAATGTTTTGGAATGGTACAATGACGGAAAATACCAGTTATGTCGCCTATGTATCAGAAGATCTAGATCTATAAATCATTACTTAAACAAAACATTTAATAATTGAAGGGAATCTAGTTTTTGTTGATTTCTTATTTTTTTTATTTTTTTTATTTATTCGATTCACAACTTAGCTGTCTTAATTCATTCCAATCTTTAAATTCTAACAATTACACGAATTATAACCTCCTATCACGCTCATTTTCTAACAGAAAGCGTTCTTTTACGAATATGGAGGGTCTATATACAATGTTGTTCCCACCCCTAACAAGT
>JAEOTJ010000219.1 GCA_016839905.1 Promethearchaeota archaeon
ACCCGTACAACATGTTAACCCTAACACATCAATGAAAAATAAAAATAAATCCTTAGGCGCCTTTTCGAATTCACGATTAATGCGCATTATTTCCTCTTCTGAGATGATTTTTTCACAACAGAAACATCTTTTAGCCATTTATCTAATCCTCCTTTTAATTTTTTACAATTCTTTAAGCATGTTAGCTCACTATTCTTCACATTCCACTTATCGCACCCGAAACCACTGCAAAACCACTTGGAGTTATTCCTACGCCTTGGTAATGGGAAAGGCTCACACATTTTTTCTAAAACAACTTGAATATATATTTCATACAGGGCTATTTAATATCCTATATTTTTTGAATACATAATACCCCATTCAAAGTTCACTATTTTTCTTTAGCAAGAACAAGGAAATCGAAATACCATTGCAAGCAAAAGAGATCAATGTCATGATCCCGACAAGTACCATAAATTCTGGTGTTATCAAAAACACCAACCACTCCCAGTTAATTAGACTGTCAATGAAATAACCTCCGAAGTAAAAAAGAATATTGAATACCAAGAAAAATGTCATTAATATGAATAAAGATCCAATTCCGACCCCCTTGATTGTTCTTTTTAACCATTCTTTACTTTCCATCTAACTATCAACTCCTCATTGTTTTAATTTACATGAATTTTTTTTTTCATTTTAATTTAAAGTTGATAATCTTATTTTTCTCGTTTTATTTAAAGAAAAAGATTAAAACGCAATCACAGAATTTAGTATTTAACCAAAACAAATTGTCTAAAATAAATTATAATAATCTGCAATGAATTTATTCAATTTTTAATGATTAATACATTAAAAAACTAGTAGGAAATGTCTCTAAAAAGTGTCCATGACCTTAATTTCCTTTATATAGGTGCCTTTATTTGAAAATTAGATAAGAATAAATATATGAATTTTCATTAATACCAAGGAGTAAAAAAGTAATCCTTTTTTACAGGTTGAGGTTTTAAGGGAATATAAATAATGAGAATCTCATTAAGGGAATCTCATTAAGAGGTTAAAAATGGATATTCTAAAATTAATTAAATTTATTCCTGTTTGAATAAATTTTATTCCGAGTATTAGAGCCTTATATAAGGAATCAGCTTTTAAATTGATTTGAGCAAATTGGGTCGATCTAAATAAAGATTCATTTTTCTTTAGAAATTCAGTCTTTTCAGGTTTTAATGTGAGAAGACATTTACCAATTTTTATATCTTTATATAGAGTTACTCCAATAATTGGTATAATTATTGTAAAGTCTCGTCTTCTCGTATTCAAGCTTTTTAAAGTAGATCTACTATCTTTTAATTCAAAAAGCTCAGCGGTAAATCCAAAAAAATCAACAACATTATTTTTGTTTAAGGATAAATTAGCTGTAAGTTTAAAAATTTCAAAGAGACAGGAATAATCTTCACAATAAACAGAATAAATACTAAAAGGAGATTCTATAGGGTGGATATAATTAATAAATCCTCCAAATAATATCTTGTCTTTATATTTAAACTCAATTTTTTCTCTAAGGTCTATATAATTGAAATCTTGGTTTTTTTTATAATCTTCCAAGTTAATATTAAATCTCAACTTAGCTTTAATATGTCTTTTAACTAATTCTCTTTCATAAAAAGTAATTTGAAAATTTGAAAATTCCCAACCTGAAATAAAAAATTTTAAATCTTCAAATTTTAGAAACGGTAAGTCTCTAAAGCCAACAAAAGTTTTATCAAAATAATCAGTGAGATCAAAATCCCATGAGTCTATATCGAACTTTTTTATTTCTTTAACTTTCTTTAGTTCTATTTGGATTTTTACTTTTTCTTTATTGAAGTAAGTGACTCTTGTTAATTTATATCCATCAATAACTAAACTCTGAATAGTCTCTATAACTTTCACTCTTTTCAACCTAATAATTATTTGTTTTTAAAATGATCGATTTATTCCTTTTTTAACATCTTTACAGCTAATCCAGAATATTCATTCCCGTTTTTTAAATATTTTTTAGTTTCTCGAGGAGAAAGTGAATTTTTTGAACAATTTCCTCGCTTTCACCATTCTGTTCATAAGTATCCAACTTTTCATATAGCATATCCCTTAACTTTGATTTTTGTTTCTTTAGTTTTGGCGACCCTAGATCGCTTGTTAGGATATTTATAAAGTCAATGTTTTTTTCATCTATTGCCGTTGAGATCCAGAGAATTCGATCCTCAAAATGTCCATACCGAAATAAAATCTCTAATAAATCATAATGACGTTTCTTCTCGTCCAATAAAGATTTTAAATAATCATAGAATATGGATTTAGCTGAGTTTAGCATTTCGGATCTGCATATCCAAGTCAAGATTTTTAAAACCCCGATTAATGTAGTTTCTCCCTTACCCTTCAAGTAATCAAATAAAAATTCTAAAAGATTTTGTAAAGTAATTTTACTTTCTTCTCTTAATGTCTCGATATAGGAGATGTCTGAAAGATCATTAGAAATATCACTTAATATCCGTTCCTCAGCTTTAGGTGTGATGTCATTTTTCTTTAACTTAGATACGCAATAATTAATATCGTCTAATTCCAATAAATCCTTTTTAGATGGGCTAAAACCACCAAATCCTTTTACTGATTCGGTCGTCTGTCTATTGGAGATGATATATTCATGTTCCTTCTTCATTTTTCTGACTACTTGTATCGTATATATCTGTTCATTATACTTATCATCTACTAATTTGTGATGAGAACCACAAAGGAGGATTCTATTCTCATATGTGTCCATCTTATCATCAGCATAATTTTCAAGGAATCTTGCTGAATCCTTAGTCTTACCAACGATGTGACACTCGAATCCAACTACAGTTTCACTTCCATTTGGAGCCTCGATCATTTTTTGGGTGCAATTCTTCCCTTTATATCTATATGAACATTGATTCCCCGCTTTTGCCCATAAAATTTTCCTATCTCGATCACTAAAAACCATAATTATTATAATTATAATATTAATATAATATGATTTGTTAATTCAATATGTTTGAATGAAAAAGATTTATGTCTTTTGTGTTTATTATAGAGTTGGATAAAAATTAATTAAAAATGTGAGAATGACTAAAGTATCTAGGTGATTTTATTACCAATAAAATAAAATAGGAATTAAAGAAGTAATGAATTGTTTTAGATTTGAAATGCCTATTATTGCTTAATTTCTTTAATTATCTCATTCATTTTTCTAACTTCAAACCATCTTATTATAACTCACAGAATCTCTTTTTCTAATTTTTAATTCCTAAGACTTTTATTTGAGCATATTCTCGTTCGACTCTCTTTCTTTCCTTGACTTTCTTGATTGAAGGAAATGATTGATGAGATATAGAATAGCTGAAACTAATCCAATAATTGCTGTTGCCAAATTTACGAGTTCAGACAATATATCCTCCTTTTGTTTTCTCTATAATTTTTTTTATTTATTAATAATTTTTAAATAGCAAAATTGATTTATTTTATTTATTATGATTAAAGTAGTCAATATTGACTTTAATTTTTAAAAAATAATCAACAAATAACATCAAGAACATGATAAATAAAGCAAATCTTCATAGTGTTTCTTTAATATTAGAGTATATATGGTATAATCCAAATTGTAAAATGGAAGAGCTCATAAAAAATAACGTAAGGAGTAAAAATACACTAAAGAGATACTTATATGGTCAAAAATATGGTTATAGTGATACTGAAAGTTTAATTGAGCAAGGAATTATAATCGCTCATTCGACTACTATGAAAAAAAATAGAAAATCTGGAAAAAATAGATCTTATCCAGATGGATTTGAAGTAAATCAAGATTGGTTATTATCGAATATAGATAAATTTCCACGCATTAAAAAAATAATTCGTTTTGGAAATGAGGATTTTGGTTATTATTTCTACACAATCCGCGAAGCAGAGAAAAAAATCGAGGAGGATAAAGAATATAGAGAAATGGATGCAGTTTTCCAAATTTATGAGAGGATTTTTGCTCATTCTACATCCCATAAAATAATTCAAGACCCAAATTCAAAAACATTCTATTTTTCTGATGAGCAGAGAATAGTGAAAAGTTGGTTAATACACGGATTATTACTTATATCTTTTGCATATAATCCAGATTTGTGGAATTCAATAGAAAAAGGAGAAGATTTTAATATAGAAATGTCCATTAAATTAAATATTCCAATAGAATACCGAACAGATTTATTCAAAGCGTTTCAGACAATTAGAGATTTTTGCATTAATAAAAAGAAGATCCCTTACATTCCTGATTTTCCTCTTAATAAAGGTATCGCACACATAAAGAGAATGAATAAAGGTCTTCTTAAGAAAAATCCATTTAAGACATTAAAAGAAGGCAGAAAAACAATACCATTTCATAATGACCTTGATGCTTTTGATGCTATTGCTTACAAACAGCATAGAACTAATGAAGAAGATAAAGCAAGAAAAAAAATTAAAATTGAAAAAGATTTTAAAGAATTTATGAATGTTTTAAAAGAATCAGAACCTTTTTACTTGGGAAGCCAAGAATTAAAGACGATTGATTCGCAATTAAAGAAAATAAAGAAAAAAAAATGATTATAAGTGCTTTTTAAAAGATTTTCCTGATTTACTCTATAATGAAGAAAAAGAGAATGAGAAATGACTGAATATATAGATGAAATATGGAAGATATTAAATGGATTTAATCTTTCAACGATTTATTCATTTTATATTGATGAAAATAGATTAAACTACGATTTTACACCCACTCTAACTCATAAACCATACACTTTCGCTTGGATCAATTTTAATTTTAATATAAATAAAGTTATTGAAAATTTAAGAATCGCATTAAATTTAGATGACAAAAAACATCCTTATTACATAATGTGTGATAATGCATTAGTTCTACTAGTTTCTGCCTTTGAAAGTTATTTAACCTCTAATTATAACAATATAAGAAAAATTATAGGTAAAAATAAAATTAATCCAAAAAGTCTTACATTTCAACGGAAAGAAAAATTAAAGGAAAAATACAATGAATTAGGTATTGATATTACTCATTTAGATGAAAATCTATGGAGAGAGATATTTTCTTCAAGTGAAAGTGAAAAAGGAATAATAAAATTAAGAAATATTATTGTTCATAATGGTTGGAAAGGATTTGAAAAAAAAACAGATATGCTAAATCATATTTATGTAAAAAACTCAATTCTTATTATATGTAAATTTATTAAGATTGTAGAAAAGACTCTTATTAAACAATATCCAAATCTATGTAACTAAAAAATCATAAAGAACAAGAATAATTTCTTATTTCTTTTAATAATGAATTCTAATATTAGTCCTCATAAAGATTATTTTCATAGCAATTTGTTAAAATGGGGAAGAGAAAATTTTAGGAACTTTGAGTGGCGTAAAGATATAACTCCATATAAAGTGCTAATAAGTGAATTAATGCTTCAAAGAACAACGTCAACTCAGGTTAAGATTATATTCCCTTCCTTTCTAAAAAAATATCCAAACACAACAAAGTTATCATCGAGTGATACTGAAAAGCTTACAGAAATAATAAAACCATTAGGATTATATCAGAGGAGAGTAAAAGTATTTCAAACAATTGCTAAACAAATTGAAGAGGACTTTAAAGGAAAAATTCCAACAGAATATGAGGATTTAATTGGATTATTTGGGGTAGGAATTTATATCGCTAATGCGATTTTGTGCTTTAATTTTAATGAGAAAGTCCCTCTTGTTGATACAAATATAATTAGAATCTTCCAGCGTTTTTTTAATTTTAAATCAAATAAGAAGTATATTGAATCTGATAAAAAAATATGGGAATTTGCTAAAAAGTTATTACCCGAAGAAAATTATCAATTGTATAATTACACATTGCTAGATTTTGGAGGTTTAGTTTGTAAATCAAAAAATCCAGAATGTGATAATTGTGTTTTGAATGAAAAATGCTATTTTTCTAATTTAAAAGAAGAGGATTAATCTCTACGCTTTTTTATTCAAATTATCAATAAAGTTTGTAAGTTCTGAATTGCTTTTATACTCTAACATTTTTAATACTCCTTCAGCTATAGCTTGTGAGAGTAAAGGTGGAACTGAATTTCCTACTTGCTGAACCTGGCAACAAGAAAACTTTCTCCTGTTTCCACCAGTTGTACGAGTTCCATGAAAAATATAATCATCAGGAAAACTTTGGAGTCGTGCCATTTCTCTAATAGTAATGATCCTATCAAGGGAATAATGAATAAAATCTTCATTACAACAAGTAATTGTCCTTGATTGTTTATTTTGTTCCATTCTCTGAACAGATCTTCTATTATTTTGAAGATCTCGGGGTAAATCTTCTATGCCCTGTCCTGGTTTTAACATTGAAAACATCTTTAAACTGTTTTCTCTATGTTTAGTAGTAATATGGTTAAATAATTTCTCAGAATTCTTCCTCATAAATTTTTGATAAATTGATGTTGCTTTCTTTCTATATTTGATCGGGCTTTCATTTACTTTCACATAAGCTATATCATCAAGTGCATCATATATTGATACTTTATTCTTAACAACTGGAACGACATCATAATTAGGTGGCTCTAATTCTAATTTTTCTATATCTTGATATAGTCCTTCATAATTTGATTTTTTTGGAAAAAAAACACTATTAATGTTTTTACTTCCAATGATAATCAGCCTTTTACGATTTTGAGGTACGCCATAATCAGAAGAGTTTAGTAGATCTATGCCTATATGATATTTCAGCTTTTCTATTCTCTTTATAATTGAAAGTAAAAAGGCTCTATTATTCTTCATTAGTAATCCAGATACATTTTCAAAAACAAATATCTCAGGTTTAACTTCATCAACAATCCGAAAAAACTCAAAAGCTAAATTGTTCCTGGGATCATTTATTTCTCTTTTTCCTCTTAATGAAAAGCCTTGACAAGGACTACCACCTATAACAACATCAATTTTCGGTTTTTTTTTAAAGGATTTAGCAATCGCATTGTCTATATTGCTTTTTTTAATATTTCTTATATCATCTATTAAAAAATTAAGTTTATTCCGCTTTTCAAGTCTGTTGTTAATATAAGTTTTAACAGGATCTGAGTGATTTTCCACTGCGCATAGGATTTGGAAACCTGCATTTTCAAAACCTAATGATAATCCGCCCGCTCCACAAAACAGGTCTAAAACTTTTGGATTATCATCGAGAAAATCATGTTTTTGCATAAAGGTTAGAATATATCTTTTTAATTTGAATTAATAAAGATCATTCCTGGATTTAAATGTTTTGGTAATTCCTAGATTTTTTTTGGTTTTTTAAAGGAATAATTCTGCGAGAATGAATAGTTACTATCTATGGTTGGATGTATAAATAGCTTTTTCAAGAAAATAGTTATTTCATTTTATAAATTGGAAATTAACATCATTCTATCGTCATAGAAATTATAACTTATTTAAATTAGTAAGAGAAAGAAGAGGTTTTTTTTATAAAGAGAGGTGATTTTTAATACTATCTTTTATTCTAATTTTATCATAATTGAGTTTCTTTATTTCTTTTATAATTTTACTCAAATTTTGTTTTTTATTAATAACCCTAATTTGTTCATAAAACACTTTTTCATTTTGTGTTAGATTATTTGCTTTTACATAATTCATTTTACCAATCCAAATCGATTCAGTCACAAATGGCTTCAATTCTTTAATCAATGAAATAAGATTACTATCTAGTATTGGTTCTATTGAAACACTTGTTTTATAGCCCATATCAAAAGCATATTTTAAAGTCATTAATCTTTCTTCAAATAGAGGGGCTTTTGGCTCCCAAAATTTTAGGATTTTATCGTTATTTGAAGTTATCGTAAAGCGAAATTGTATATTATCTTTATTATTGTTGAATTTATCACAAACATTTTTTATACAATCATAGCAAGGTTTTGATGTAATAAGAACGGTGTTTTCTGATTTCAATAATTTATTTAAAACTTTTAAACAATCATTTAAACTTTCAGTTGTTATATCGTGTGATGTAGGAAACATAATTCTTCCTTTTCGCTTGAGATATTTCTTATTAATAGCTTTTTGATTAGGTTCCATTATTTTCCAGTTATCGTTGGATTTTCTTTTAAAACGAATCGCCATAAGTTTAGCATAACAATATCGGCAATTATTTGAACATCCAAAAAAGCAATTTACATTACTATCTGCCCATTCTTTAGTCCCTAAAGTTATTTTACGATTTTGAATTGATATTTTTCTTTACCTCCTCTATTTAAGTATAATAATTCTTAATATCTATATCCATAATTAATTAAATATTCACTTTAAACTCAGGAATTCCTAAATTTGATGTTTTTATTGTTCCATCTTCGATTATCTTTATTTTTTGGAGAGGGATTGATTCTATTTTTTGAATATTTATTAGCGAACTAAAATCAATTGCGTTTTGTGTTTTAATGAGTCTAAATACAAAATGAACCATTGGAGAGTTGGAATCTCCTTTATAATAGATTATCTCAGTACATTCAATTGAGAAATTGCTACATTTCGTAAATAACCATACTGGAAATATCGTCATTATTTTATGATATTGTTTTCCTTTATTTTTGATCCAATCACAGATTTCATTAAAATTACTATTTTTTAATGAGTCAAATATTGTTAAACCTTTAAGAAGTGTGTCTAAGGCATTATTTAAATCCTCAGAATCATTTCTAGTCCCATAAAAAGTTACTAGCAATATCATTTCTTCCATATTGTCAAATTTCTCTGCTTGAATTTGAATTAATCTTTCTATAGCATTTAATTTTGCATTTCCTTTTAAATCACAAGTCGAACTAACAAGAACTCCTGTGAAATCTAAATTGATTAATTGATATTTTTTAAAAAATTGCTTCAAAAACTCATCATTTAGAATATCACATATGTCTCCGTTAAAAAGAGCCTTATTATAAGAAAAATTAAGCTCCATTAGTTTTAAATCTAATTTGGCAACATTACCCTTATCCCACTCGACAGCATGTACAAATTTAATTTTGTCTTTCCAGCATTCTATATCGAAAGCATTAACTCCTGGTAATCCAAAATAACCTAGTTTATTCTTTTTTGCCACCATTGAAATATATTTTAAGTCAATTTTTCTGACAATTTCTTTATTTTTTGTTGAATATTTCATAATTATGCTTTTACTTGTTCATTTAGCAATAATAATATCCTATTTACAATATTCTTTTTATCATCATCGTTTTCGATATACAAATCTACTATATCAATGAGTTCTACTAATAAACCTGCTTCAAGATTATTAAGTTCATAAGAAGAGAAGACAAATTCTTTAAATTGTTCCCATTCGTTAATTTCTTCCTCTGATTCCTCCTCTTGTTTATCATCTGCCTTTTTGGCTTCTACCTTTTCTGGTTCTTGTTTATCATCTGCCTTTTTGGCTTCTACCTTTTCTGGTTCTTGTTTATCATCTGTCTTTTTGACTTCTTCCTTTTCTGGTTCTTGTTTATCATCTGCCTTTTTGACTTCTTCCTTTTCTGGTTCTTGTTTATCATCTGCCTTCTTGGTTTCTTTCTTTATTCTTTGCTCCTCTTTTAGTTTTGTTTTTTCCTCCCTATACTGTATTCTATCTAGAATACTTTTGATATAATTATCTAAAAGCGGAAAAAAACTGCTAATTTGATTCTTGGCATCTTTTATCAAAGTATCTAAACCGTCTATTACATAATTTAAAGTTTTAATCTTTTCAAACTCATCTTCCATTGTTTTTATTGCTTTATCGAGTTTATCTTTTAATGCTTTGTAATCCTTTTTTTTCCAATTCTCTAAAAAATTCTTAACTATATCTAATTTAATTCTATAGTTCTTAGTTTTACCAGATAATTTAGTTGCTATATTTTCGATAGATGCTTTTACTCTATTATTATTTTCTAAAACTTTCTTCCAAGAAGTTTTTTCATGGCGACGGTTTTCTGTATATTTTAGAGTCTCCTCAATCCACTTCTTTATTTCTTCCCTTATAGTTTTAGTAAGTCCCTCATTTACAAAATTCTCCCTCTTGGGATCAATCATAATTTTTTCATTGAATAGGTAAATTTCACCCCAGATTTGACCAACTGGTTGGTGTGATATTTTTACATCAAACATTCCATATACTCTATTATAAGGTATTACTTCAACATTGTATAATCGTATCTGAATCCCTTGAATTGGTTTAGTCTTAAAAACACCAGTAGCTTCAATTGGTTCCTTAAGATTCTTGCCCTTCTTAAGTCTTGAGCCCCTGATTACTGCCCAACCAATTCCAACCAATTCCTCTATCCCTTCTTCATTATTAACTTTAAATTCCTTAAATCTCCATGATTCTTTTGAATCTAATGGTTCCTCTTATACTCCTCCTTTGGGGTATGGACGAAATATAGGAACTCCATTAAATTTAATGGTTACATTATTGTATCGACAAGAAAAAGACATTCCATTCTGTGCCATCTTGTCTTCTAGAACTTCTTTTAACCAATTAAGAAAATCATTAGTTCCATCTTGAATTTCCAATTCATTCAATTTATCTGGTATGAATTTCGTAATTGTTAAGCTCATTTCTGGGTCATAATCAACAGGGACTATTCTACTCAATTGTTCAATAAAATTTTGTCTTTTTGAATTATTTTTGAAGATTTTCTTTATTTTATCATCTAAATCGTGTAGAGTCACAATTGTAAAATGTTTATTCTTATATTTTATATCTTTAGTTTGTTTTTTTTCGTATCTAGTTGTTTTGAATAAACTTGTAAACCTTGCATCTTTTGAATATAATTTTTCCATCCATTCACCCATAGGGATTAAAGCTTCGACCAATAAATCCGAACCTTCTGTAGTTGTTTGAATTTCTATCGTTTTACATATTTTACCTCCTGAAAAAAAACCAATTCCAAAATATCCTATAGGAGGATGGCGTTTAATCATACTTTCATCCTTTTGTATACTCATCATTAAAGATAAAGCTTTTTCCATTTCATCTAGGTCTTTTATTCCAACTCCGTCATCACGTATGATTATTCGATCATAAGTAGGCTTAGTACAGTCAATTTGTATCTTATTTGCTGACGCATCTACTGCATTTGAAACATATTCTCTAATCACTTGAAACGGTTCGGAGTATAGTCTATTCACAAAAGTTTCTAAAAATCCTACACCAATTTCGGTAATATAATCCTCTTCAAAACCGTCTTTTGTTTTACTCATATTTTTAATTCCCTTATCCATTTTATTTTCTTTTTTTGCCTAAAAATTATTAAAAATATATTTCTTTTAAAAATTTTGTATAGGTCTCATTAATTTTATAATTATTAGAATGAATGTTGAAAAATTTCTCCTTCTTCAATCTATTTATTCTACTATTCAATCCCGCAACGATTCCAGCTAATGATTTATTATTCAAAAATTCTTCATTATCAAGTTGTTCATTCAACTGTTCAACTAAATTATCTCTGGTTATGGTTTCTTCTTTGGTTATAATTTTAATAATTTCTTGTTGTGCTTCTGATAAAGTTTCTAAAAAGTTATGTAGCTCCCCTTTGCTCCAATTTTCAATTCTATTATCATCTTCAAAAATAATTGAGAAATCGACATATTCTTCAATGATACTAAATGCTTCAAGAAATTTACTAGTAAAAAATGTGATTGGCATTTCCTTTTTTAGGGGAATCTTTTTCTCATTTATCTTCAAGGAAATTACTGATTTATTTTGAAATACTGGAGCAACCTTATCAAATTTTTCTTTTTCAACCATTTAATTTGACCATTTATTTTTTTTTATTAATCGATCCACATCGAATCGATCATTATTAATATTAAATCGATCCGAATATATAAAGATTGTGATCGATTAATTAAAAATTTTTAAAAATCAAAATATGATATATTTATGGAAAAAAACAGATTCATTATTGACACTTGACATCTAATGAAGATTTACTTTTCTAATTACCCCCTCAATCACCTATATGGCTCAGCTAGTAGAATAGAGATATAAGTATTCTTTATAAATAAATTCAAAATCGTTAAAACTAATGTTGAGGTTGATCTGGTAATTCTACTATGTCTTCAAGGCTTACTAAAGTAAAACCTTCATGAAAATCAAAGATATATTTATACTTATATCTGCAATATTCACACTCAAAATCCACTGAGAAACTTTCCTCATTTCTGTCTTTATCATCTTTCCAATGGGTAACATTTGATGGGTGTATATATTCTCCATTACAGATCGGGCAAGCAAGTAAATAATCACCTGCTTGTTTTTTTAAGGAAAGAACTACTTCTTCTCCATCTATTACTCTTCGGTTAAATCCTGGTTCTCCCATTTTTACAACCTTATTTTTTTTTATATTTAATATTATTTTAATGTTTTTTAATTAATTTTAGTTTTACCCTATTATAAATGCAACAGATAATTGAGGGTAAAAAAATTATTTGTCCCAACATAGCGTCCTTTTAAACTCTTTTCTTTTTTTTGTGTATAATAAAAATTAATATGACATAAAATTAAAGGAATATATGCGAGCAATTAGAAATTCTCATCATGGATATAATCATTGTTCAAATAATATCAATGAATTAATGAATCAGAGTGGTGAAATGTTTTTATTTCTTTTTTAATTTAATGTCTATACCTAATTCATCGCCAGCTTTAAGATCAAACCTTTTTATTATATTACTTTTAACACTTGCTCCTTTTGAAGTTCCTCCAATTCTAATTACCTTCCTCGTCATAAATTCAGAAACTTCTGTAGGTTCTTTTCCTTTTTTGATTATTTTAAATATTTCTATTTCAATAGAATTACCAAAGTCAAGACCCATTTCTTTGTGGATAGCAGGTACTATTGAAAATCTCAAAGAAGAACTTTGTGCGGTTAATCTGACGGTATCCTTCAACTTTCTCTATAAACTCATAAAAATATATAATCTTCTATAAATTGTCTAATTTTATTATTATTCTTATTGTAATAAATATTGTTACATTACCATATGAGTAAAAAACAAATATTTTATTCAATATTTATCTACTTTTCGTTATTATAATCGAAATTTCAATTAGATTATTTGGATAGTCTTGGGAGTCTCTATTCTTATATATATATCATCTGGAAGATCTATATTTCTCGATGAAAATATGCAAAGTTTAAAAATGATCTCAAATATAGGGATACTTAGGTGATTAATCTTGAAAAAAAAGTTTTTATATTTAACTATATTTCTTTTTTTATTTTTTCTCATTATTGGAGAAAATTCACGAAATAAAAATAATAATGATTTAAAATATTCAATTAACAAAATTCCCCATACTAGTGGTTCAATAACAGTCACGAGTCCAATTAGTTCTGATTCTTGGATGATGGGAATGGTAAATACGATTCAATGGCAAAAAACTGATGTTGACGCCGTTAAAATCGAGCTTTATAAGGGAGGGTCTTTCGATCGAAGCATATTTTCATATTGGACAGGAACTTCATTATCTTGGACAGTACCAACAGATCTTGTTGAAGGGTCAAATTATCGAATAAAAGTTACAGATTTTTCTGATAGTTTAACGTATGATTTTAGTGATTATTTTACAATTATTGAAGCTGAAGCAAAATCCATTACCATTACTAACCCAACAAGCTCTACTTCTGTTAAAATAGACTCAAGTTTAGGAATTTCTTGGACTTCTACAGGAGATATTGATACGGTGAAGATTGAGCTATATAAAGGAGGGTCGCAACATAAATCTATCTTTCCAACTGCAATTAACGATGGTTATTTCTCTTGGACGGTCTCAAATGATTTAACTGTAGGAACAAATTACCAAATTAAAATTACTGATACCAGCGATGCCACAGTTAATGATCTTAGTGATTATTTCACCATAACAGATTCCAGCGAAACAACAGATGACGATGATACAAACTATAATGATAATAATTCGAATGATACTATTCTTGGTTATGATTTTATTATTCTATTTATAGCGATAAGTTTATCTTCAATATTCATAGTTAAGAAATTAGAAATTAGGGAAATGATAGTAAGGAAGGGTTGATCATAATCCTTTCCTTTCTTCTGTACAAAGAAGACTATATTAATAATCATTCTATTATAAAACAATCTATCCCTTATGTTTTCGAATTATATGACTCTTTAAATCGCATTTTCTTTTTGCCTGATACTCACAATGAGGACATTTATGCCATGTAACACCAATATTATGCCTATTGGCTAGGTGTTGCTTTAATGTTGATGTTGTTTTCGCTTTATAATCACATTCAGGACACTTATGCCAAGTTACTCCTATATAATGTTTATTTGATAAATGTATTGTTAAATGATTTGTTAATTTTGCTTTATATTCACAATAAGAACATTCATGCCAAACCACACCAATATCATGTTTACATGCTAAATGAGATTTTATCCTTTCTGAATGTTTAGTTTTGAAATCACAATGGGGACATTCGTGCCAAATAACATTAATTTCATGAATATTTCTAAGATGTCTTTGTAGACTACCATTTCTTTTACTTTCGAAAGAACAATGAGAACATCTAAATATTTTAACACCAATATCATGTTTATCGGCTAAGTGTTGCGTTATGTTATTCTTTCTAATACTTTTGTAATCACATTGAGGACACTCATACCATTTGACATTAATATGATGCTTACCCGCTAAATGAGATTTATATCTTTGTTTATTTTTGGTTTGAAATGTACAATGAGGACATTTAAAAGTATTTTTTCCAATATTATGTTTTCTTTCTAAATGTGAGATCAAGCTATTCTTATGTTTAGTTTCAAATGTACAATGGGGACACTTATGTAATATAACACCAATATCATGAATATTTGCTAAATGATGTTTTAGACTTGTTTGGTGTTTTGTTTTAAATTCACAATAAGAACATTCATGCCACACAACCCCAATATCATGATTCACAGCTAGATGTCGAGTCAAATACTCTTCAATCTTTGCCTTGTAATCACAATGAGGACATTCATGCCATTCTATTTCTTTTTCATGTATGACTTTTATATGACGGTTCAAACTTCCCCTGATCTTTGTTTGAAATTCACAATGAGGACATTTATACCATTTTACATCTATATTGTGTTTATTAGCTAAATGAGATTTTAATCCTTGTCTTTGTTTAGATTTAAAGGTACAATATGGACATTTATGCCAAGTAACCTTAATCTCATGTTTGATTGCCAAATGTTTTTTAATATCTTCTTTTGATTTAGGTTTATATTCACAAAATGGACAATTATTAGCAATATCATCAATTAAATGTTTATTCTTTTGATGTCTTTTTAAATGTGATTTGTTATGTGTTTTATAATCACATATAGAGCAGTGATAAATTTTTCTCTTGATTTCATGAATATCAGCTAAATGAACAAAATAATCACTCCTTCTATTTGTTTTATAATCACAAAATGGACATTCATATATGTATAATCCTAATGAGACATGATCAGTAGCCTTATGTTTTTTTAAATCATATTTATACTTAGTCTTAAAATTACAGAGAGGACATTCATACCAACTAACATTCATATCATGTTTAAGAGATAAATGACGATCTAAACTAGATTTTCTATATGTATGATAATTACATAGAGAACACTTGTATAATTTACCAAGGTGATGAATATCCGCTAAATGTAGAAAAGTTTGATATGGTTTTTGTCCAAGATAATCACAATCAGCAATGGGACATTTCTTAATATTTTCCCAAAACTTCAATCTGAATTCATTATCCCTTTTAGCTATTTCTTTTATTGATAATCCAGTTAAATTGTAGAGAGCTTTAGAAAGACCAATATCTTTAGAAAGAGCTCCTACATAAACGAATAAAGTTTTAAATTTAACCTTATTGGCTTTTGCTAATTTAACGATCCATTGTCCTATACTGTCTTTTGTTTCGGGAAGAGGATGAATTGGGAGTGGATTGATTGCATATTTCAAAATAATCAACTTTAATATAATTTAAATTCAATAATCCTTTTATTAGTAATCATAAAAAAATTAATATAAAAACTCTAGCATATTAACTGATTAATTTGATCAATCCGAATAAACTAGTCGTAAAGGAAAATAAAATTTATGGGTAAAAACTATTATAGTTTATTAAAATTTATTATAGATTATATGCATATATTATAAAAAAAGAAATTCCGTAATTATCTACTTACTTTCCAACTTTACATCCACTCCGACCATATCCCCTGCTTTAAGTTCAAATTGTTTAACGATATTATTCTTTATAGTTACTCCTTTCGAGCCCCCTCCAATTGTTATAATTTTTCGGGACATAAAGATTGAAATCGGTCTTGGATCTTTTCCTTTTACAATTTCATATATTTCAATTTCAGCTAGATCGCCTAAATCTATTCCTAATTTCGATAAAAGATCAGGATTAATAGTAAAACCAATTGAACGACCTATAGAGGTTATATTTACTGTATCTTTCATTGTTTTCACGAAATTTTAATATAGTTTTAAAATAGATTGATAAAATTCTAAATTTTATTATATCTAATTAAAGATTCACACACTAATTATTTAAAATTTATCAAACTTTTATTTTCCAATTATACATTTTTTAAATTTGATATTGATATTATTATAATAATTTATAAAGTAGTTTCAAATTAGTTTCAAAATATATCAAAAAATTTATAAAGTTAAAAATTATTCATCTTATTGTCTAAATTGATAGAAAATAAAAAAACTGTATGAGGAAAAAGTAATATGAAATCAATAAAAAATGAAAGGAAATTAACTAATATTAATAAAAAAGAGGATTCAATTGAAGATACTGTATTTTCAGGTGCATTTACAAAAGGACAATATTTAGGGTTAACAGGATATATAATCGTTGAAGAAGATTATATTGAATATGAACTTAAATATGAATGGGATCAAATAAAGAAGCTATATAACATAGATATTGTTATACTAAGAGATGTCTTTACTCTAAGAACAGTAGAACATAGTTTTAATGGTATATTAAATATTAAATTTGAGAATGTAGGCAGATCGAAATATTTAAAATCATTCTCATTCAAGTCTAGCCTTCCAAAAAGTATAATCTTTAGAAAATCAAATTTAGATCATATATGGGATTGGTTAGTAGAAGAAACTGATGAAAAGATTAATGTTATCAATGATTTAAGTTATGGTAAGTTAAACATCTCGAATACCAAAGAAAGAAAGAATGTATTAAAAATTAGAAAAACTTATGATTTAGACTCAAATGCTATTATTCTGCATGAGAATATTAACCAACTAAATACTCAGTATAACGAACTTGGTTTATATTTTACCCTCAATAATTCAATTATAAAAATCTCCGAATATACTGAATATCTTCTAAATAATTTTCCAGAAATAAAGGATTTTCTCGTAAAACGATTGAGAGCTAAATTCAATAATGTAAACAAATGGTACATTGGGAAAAACGGAATAAGATATTTAAGATCAAGAAGAATCAAATTTAATCCTAGTAGAACTAAAGAAATCTTAATATCTAAACTAATCAATATTATTAATCAGATCAAGGAAGAAAAACTTAGGGAATCTATTAAACAGTTCTTAAAGAAGCATCAAGAGTTTTTTGAAGCCCCTGCAGCAGTAATACACCATCATAATTATAAAGGAGGATTATTAGAACATACTGTTCAAACGGTTGAAATCGCTTTAGCTATTGCTATACTTTTTAACTTAAAAGATAGAATAAATATGGATGTATTAATTGCAGGTGCTATATTACACGATATTGGAAAAATTAACTGTTATGAATATAATCAAAGAAATATCGACATAACAGAATTATTCCTAAAACATGAGCATATTATCCAAGGTGTAAAGATAGTGACTCAATATGTTAGATCGAAAAAAATAGATAATATCTTACATATTATTGCTAGTCATCATAATTTTAAGGAATGGGGATCTCCTATAAAGCCCAATTGCATTGAAGCTTGGATAGTACATTATGCTGACAATATTTCTGGGAAGATTGGTTAAAAAGGTCTAATGAAAAAGGATATTATAATATTACACTTAACATTTGCTTCTTTTGAAGTTCCTCCAATTCTAATCACCTTCATTGTTATAAATTTAATCCTTTATATTTTAAAAAATCTTTATATAATTTATTTTTGGATTGATATGAATAATAAAAAAGAATGTATAATTACAGAAGTAAAACAATTTATCGTTTATAATAGATGAGAAATGGCATCAGTTATTTATATTGAAGCGGAAGATGTTGGAACCGCATGGTTAGAGGCTCTTAAGAGAGTGTTGGAGGAGGGAGATGAGATTTCCACTGAATATGATAAAGTAAGTGATATCCCTTCAAAAGATAGTACTGTGTTAATTAAAATTAAATCTCCACTTAGCAATCCTATTAGAAGTAGGAGGGGGAAAGAAAAAAAGATACTAAAAGTTAGATCAAATTTTGGAAATTCTTATGAAGTATATGGATCTCTACCAGACATTTTCCTTATTGGCTCAATTCAAAGTGGTTATATTGAAGAAGTTTTAGATGGAGTGAATGATCACTATTTATGGGAATCGTCTCATAGCTTTCCATATTCATATCATGATAGAATCTATAATTATGCTCCGTTTTCTTTAGAGGATGTGGCAAAAAAAGATTATTTGGTAGATTTAATTGAGAATGAGAAAGTTAAAGAGCATGAAAAATTGAAGCATGCTAAAAAGGTTTATAGCTCTGAGGATAAAGAAGTATGGAGATTGGAGAATGGAATCGAAATAGATTTAAATAAAGAAATAAGCGAGCAAGTTGGGATTGATAAAATTAGTTTAAGTCTCCTTAATTTACCAAGAATTAATCAAATCAATTATGTAATTGAAAAGTTAAAAGAGAACCCTAATACTAGAAGAGCCCAAGCAATAACTTGGAGACCATACATTGATCCATATTCTGATGACCCACCTTGTTTACAGAGGCTATACTTCAGGATAAAAGATGAGAAATTGATTTTGCAAACTACTTGGAGGAGTAGAGATTTATTTAAGGCATGGGAACCGAATGTAAATGGAATGATAAAAATACAAGAATTAGTTGCTAAAGAATTAGGACTAGGGTTAGGCGAATATATTGATTTCAGCAATTCTTTACATATTTATGGGAAAGACATAAAAGATGTAAAAGAATTGTTAACCTCAGTGAAGGAATTGTAATTTTTACTTCTAAAACTATTTTAAATCTATTTTATCTAAATTCTCTAAATAAATTCAATGCTGATGGAGTGGTTAGGTATAACTTCTCGGGAATTGGCCCCATAGTCCCCATATATCTTGCAATAAAAGAGTCCCGTTTCTTTTTGGAAATTTGAGACCATTTATTAGGAGATACAAATAAATTTCCACAATGAACAACAATTATCTGTGAAAAAATATCCTCTAATTGTGATTTATTAAATTTAGCTAATTGATCAAATGTTTTCTTATAACTTTTTAGTTGGTCTGAAAAACATGAGAATATTATATTCGTTTTATCTCCTTGTGGAAACACATTCAGAAAAATTGATGGTAGTTCAATTGAATAGTCATAAGGATTATATATCTGATTTCCATCAAAATCATAATAGATAGAAAAAACTGAATTTACAGCTAATAATGAAGCTCCATCTAACTCAAATCTTTTTGAATGAATTACATCATAATCTCTGTCTTTTTCGGATTTGATAAACTCTTTAGAAAAACGATCTATTTTTTTTTTCATATCATCTAGATCAGTTTTATCTTTAAGATTCTTAGAATTATAGAGCATCTTTTGTACATCATTTTTAGCCAATTTCGCCATTTCTTTAGAATGACAGACAGCATATTTACACATTGCATATTCAAAAGCACAGGCTCTATATGCAAACAGAAAATTTTGTTTTTTGGAATTTACATAATCTTTATCTTCTATGTCTGAGAAAACCCAATTATCATGATTGCTACAAAAGCCAAAAAAAGTAGATGCATCACCAATACCCACCAAGCCAAAATCTTTATCAAAAAAAGATTTTCTAACATCGAAACATTGAACTTCTCCTGAATTGGATATCGACTTTAGAATTTTATTTTTTTGTATTGAATGAGCTTTAATACTATTAGGAGCAGAGCAAGAACTTTTATCTGGGAAAAGACAACCTTTAAATCGGCATTTTTTATTAACTTGAGATATCAGTTTACTTAATTTCACTTTTTCTTCAAAAATCTTACTATTCTGTTTTCCTTTCTTTTTTTGTTGTAGTTCTTTTGGCAATTTCATAATTATATATTAATTAATAGTCTTTATAATCTTCATTATTCGCTTTCATGAATTTTTATAGTATGTCTCTTTAAACTGTTTGAATATTTGGTTTTGAAAGAACAGTAAGAACATTCATATACTTCTGCATTCTCATCGTGTTTAAGCAGATGCCTTTTAAGGTTTCCTTTAGATTTTGATTTATAGCTACAATATTGGCAATTGTGCCATTTACTGTTTTTATTATGTTTATTTCTAATGTGATTTCCTAAGCTGTCTTTATTTTTGGTTTTGAATTCACATTGAGGGCATGAATGTAATTCTGTTTTAGTATCATGTTTATTCCTGACATGCCTATTTAGATGAGATTTATTTTTCGTTTTATAATCACAATGAGGACATTCATGCCAAATAACTCCTTTATTATGTTTCTCAGCTAAATGTTGTTTTAAATTACATCTCCTGGTAGTTTTATAATCGCAATCAGGACACTCATACCATTTACAGTTAATTTTATAAGTTTCCTTAATATGTTTAGTTAAATTCGATTTTATTTTAGTTTCATATTCACAGTGAGGACACTTATGAGATATAGCATTAACATCATGTTTATTCGCTAAATGACTTTTCAAGCTTTCTTTATGCTTAGTTTTAAACTCGCAGTGAGGGCAATTATGGAATTTAACTCTAAATTCATGTATATTTCTTATATGCCTATTTAAATTTGATTCAGCTTTAGTTTTAAACTCACAGTGAGGGCACTCATACAAAATAGCTCCAATATTATGAGTAAAAGCTAGATGAAATTTTAATGAATTCTTAGATTTTGCTTTATAATCACAGTGAGGACATTTATACCATTTCACACCAATATTATGCCTACTTGCTAAGTGTTCTTTAAGATTTTTCTTTCTGGTTGTCCTATATCCACATTCAGAACACTCATACCATTTACAATCGATTTTATGAGTTTCACTTACGTGTTTTGATAAATTTGATTTTGATTTAGTCTTAAACTCACAGTGAGAGCATTTATACCACTTAACTCCAATATCATGCTTGAATTTCAAATGAGATATTAATCCTTGATTGTTTTTAGCACGAAAGGAACAATAAGGACAATCATACCATTTTACATTAATATTATGAATATTTGACAAATGGCTTTTCAAACTACTTGGATGCTTAGTTTTATAATTACATTGAGGACAATTATGCCATTTCACATTAATATCATGTTTTTGGGCTAAATGTTGGTTTAGATTGGCTCGTGCTTTTGCTGTAAATTCACACAATGGGCACTGATAAAATTTAACTCCAATATCATGAGTAAATGCTAAATGTTCTTTTAGTGCGTTTTTAGTTTTTGCTTGATAATTACATTGAGGACAATCATACCATTTCACATTAATATCATGTTTATTTGCCATATGTTTAGTTAAATTGCTTAAAGATTTTGCCTTATATTCACAATGAGGACATTCCTCCCATTGAGTTCCTATATTATGCTTCATTGCAAGATGTCTATAAATTTTATGTCTATAATCATTTGCATAATCACAATTCTTAATTGGACACTCGCCTTTAAATTCCCAAAATTTTTCCTTAAACTCATTCTTCATATTTAGTATTTCTTTTTTTGAAACACCCGTTAGGATATTTAATCCTTTAATTAATCCAACATCTTTAAAAATTGAAATTAAATAAATAAACATATCTCTAAATTTCGTATTATTAGCCTTTGATAGTTCTTCAATCCATTTACCAATCGAACTCTTAGTATCAGGTAATGGATGAATTGGTATTGGTTTATAGTTGAGCATTTAATAGATCCTCCTCCTCTATCCTTTTATGGTTATTCCTTAATGCTATAACTGAAGCTGTCTTTATTAAAATAGCTATATTTCGGCGGTTCGTCATTCCAAGATATGGTTTGGGAAATTCCACTTTATTCCAAATTATCTCAGCAAAATCATCTGAACCTAAATCTGAGGGTTCTGGAAAAGGTTGGAATTTTTCATATCCATCAAGGAATTTAATATATTCATCATCATCAAATGTTAAAAACTTTAAATGCGAGTAAGGTCTAACTGGACAGCGATTTGATAACTGCATATCTGTATCAAGGATATCTTTCGTTTCTGGCATACCTACGGGAATAAAGGGAACTTGTGATGCTAACATTGTCCTTTTTAGCATATTTAAGATTGCTCTCTGGTTTCTTCCTTTTGTGTGTTGAAATTCATCAATAATGAATAGTTTTGTTCCTGTTTTTCTTAACATATCTATGAAGACATCTTCTAACTCAGAAATTTTAATATTTGACATTTTTAAGGCTTGCTCCTTAGCTAAAGGATGTCCATAAGCGGATAATAGCGAAGTATATAATCCCTTTAGGCCGGTTATTGAATCTTTTAGTAAGCAATATGCTACAGGATATTTTTCATATGTTGGATTATGTTGACGAGAATGAGTTCTTCTTAGTTCATTTATAATACTAGATTTTCCAAGCCCAGTATCGCCTATTATAGATAATCCTTCCATATCATGAATCAAATCCTCTGTATCATCATAAACAAATGTTTGTTCATATATCCAATTTAATTTATTCAAACATTGAATAGCTTTTGGATGATAAACGAAATGATCCATTCTTACCCATCTAATCTTAGCTTGAATATTTTTTTCAAGTATGGGTATTGCTGTTTTATCTAAATGTTTATAGGGCATTAGTTCTCATCCTCCTTTTCATTTTCTTCATCATAAAATATAGATAAGGTCATATGTTTTTTAGCATCCTCCCAATTTGTTGCATAGGGTATAATTTCTTTAGGATCATCTTGTTCTGGTCTTATTTCTGAGATTTTTGGATTTTGCACTACTTTGATTTGTTCGAGGTCTTTATCAGTATATGCGGGAATCGGCTTTTTATCCATTTGTGCTAATTTCATTCGTTTATTGATTTCTCTCTTACCTTCTTTAGTTTTTTTTAATTTTTCCCATTCGTTAATCTCTTTTTTACTTTGTTCTGCTTTCACAATCATTTTCTTGCTCATATTGTCTAAGATAGCTGATCTCTCAATATTATTATATTTTTTTGTTGTACCTAATTCTTTTTCTAATGATTTGAGATCATTTAATGAAATAGGAAAGGGCTTATATCCTGGTTTCTTTCCCAATCCTCTTAGTAGAAATTCTAATCCACGGTCATCTTTCGCATAATTATAAGCTTCTAATATTTCTATTTCACCTGTATTTGGATTCTTCATATATGCATGTCTAATATCCCAATGTGAAATTTTAAACTCATACTTCTGTTTATCTATTAGTATTTTATTCTTCCTTGCTTTTCTGAGCCATTTACTTGAATAGTAAATATTTTCATATCGAAAACCTCTTTCTGAAAGAGATAGCTCAACTTCTTTTTTAGCTTCATAGTCATATATTTCATATTCATCGATATCAATAATTCTTAAGGCTCCACCTAATGGATGATATTTATCCCCTCTTAATCCATCAACCCATAATTCATTAGGAGAATGATTTTGTTTAGCCCTAATATCAGCAGAATATTTTATGACAAAGTAGTTGAAGAGCCATTCTCGAAAATCCTCCAAAGTTATCCCTCTTTTTTTACAATCTTCTTTAGCATCATAACCAGGAGGTTTTTTAAATTTGGGGCGTGAAACAGATCGTCTAGTCTTTTGTATTGGAAAAACCCTACCAGGAAGTTTTTTATTTCGTATTTCATCATTAATAGTATCCCAAATACTCTCAACAAATCCTCCATATTCGGGTGTTTTTACTGGACGAAATTCTAAGGTGATATTATGTTTCATACAAAATTTTTTTACCTCGTTTGCTCGAAAATCCATCCCATTATCAACTTGAAGCATGGAAGGAAATCCCGCACAAGGGAGTTCATATTGACTTGGATCAAAACCTGTTTTTATTTTATCTGATTCAAAAAATTTCCAATCAGGCAAAAGATTTTTTGGAATTAACCCTCTTACAATTGTGTGCAAAACAGTTTCTCGTGATGGATTATTGAAAGAGAGAAAATAGCTCCATATTGATCTAGAATATACATCAATACCTAATGTTAAATGAGGTCTACCAAATGGTTGTTTTGTCAGAGGGTCTCTTAACCATATATCTAGTGGCGTATGATCCATTTGAATGACGCATCCAGGATATCTTCCCTCTCGGTAGGTACTTTTAAATCCCCGTGTAATGAAGGATTGCGTTTTAGGTCTATATTTTCCATGAACTTCAGACGCAGGTAAGGCATTCACTCTATTATATACGGTTTTTCGAGAAGCTGGTTTTAAGCCCTTGATTTTGCATTCATTTTCAAATTCTTCAATAGCTCCCTTAACTTGAGTCCATTTTCCATGATTAAAATCATTTAAAACCTTTTGTAGTATTTCCTCAACTCTAGGATCTAAATGAGATTTATTATGCTTTCTTGACCAATTTGGATAAAGAGCCTCCTCACCACTCTTCTTATATAAAAGATAATACTTGTATGTTCGATGAAATGGTTTATCATTTTCTTTACAATATTTTTCAACATCACTTTTTTTACCATCTTTTCCAAATTTATCGAATAAGGGCTTTATTAATTCAATTCTTTCCTGAAATTTATGCTCATCATTTTCTCGTCTAATAATAGTTTTATTGTCTAACTCTGGTTTTACTAAAGTAGTCAATATTGGTGTTTGAGGATTTTCGGGTAATTCATAAATAGGAATTAGTGGGATTATTTCATTTGATGATACTTCAGTTTCTTCTAAGGGTTTGCTCCAATCAATAAAAGTATTTTGATAGTAAATGTTGAATTTTAATAAAGAGATGATTTCTTCAATTTCTAAGGGAACAAATGGTTTTAATAATTTTGGGAGCATTTGAAATTTCTTTGGACTTTCTAAAAATTTCTCTAAGTGTGAAAAAAATGAACCAATTTTTTTGTTAATATTCATTGGGGAGTAATGCTTCGCACCTATAATTAAATCTTTAATGATATCTAATCGTAAACAATTAATCTTAAGTTCTGTAATAACTTGATATGTCCATCCCCTTTTTTTGCAATATTCTTGAATGACTTTTATTCTCGTACTCCAATTTTCATCTTCAATTAATTTACTATATTCTTGTTCCGATTTAATTTCATATAAAAATTCTCTACCATTTGTAAAATATGCCCAACAATCAGGATAAATTAATTCTTTCCTGCCCTTGACCGTAGTGTAAGGAATAGCAACAGGTTGAGGCTGAAGATCCACGCAATTTGGATCATGGTCAAGTAGAATAAGAAAATCTCTCTCTAATACCGATTCATAATCTAAAACAAGATTATTTAAATGAGGTTTCAATGATGGCAAAAAACCTCTATTGCTTCGATATTTTAAAGGTATTTTCCGTGCTTGGGTTGGACGATAGTAAGTATATTTCTCGTTTTTATATATTACCTCAGTATGAACAAATTTATGGGTTTTCAAGTTAAATCACTTTGATATTAATATTCTTTTAATTTTTTATAATCTTTTTATAAATTATTTTTAATTTTTTATAATCTGATATATAGATAGATACATTCATATTTAAATGTCTAGAGAGTGGCGAAAAAAAATACAATTGTCAAAAATTTGCAAAAAAAAGTTCAAAATGGTTTAGGTTGTAGAAAAAACTACATTATTCTAATAAGAAAATTTTAAGTTGTTATAAAAAGTTCATAAAACATTATATTATCTTAAAGACTTGATTTAAATAGTTGCAGAAAATAGTTCAGTAACCAATTTACCCAAAGAGATTATTGAGATGATGAGATGATCTTTTTTTAAAATCTGACTTTTTAGACTAAGATCTCTTAAGCATTCATATATTTTATCCAAGTAATATTATCTTTTTTGATAAGTTCTTGAACAGAAGAAATTGTATCAAGATAGGGTAAATCTTTATAACTTTCTTTTAAGTTTGTTACTAAATCATGAGCTTGAGCTATTTCATTAGCTTGTATTAATTTATCATATTGAGCATCTATCCATGATGCAAATTCTTCAATTTGGGAAATTGTATGCTCCTTTTGTAATTTTTTAGCAATATTATTTATAAATTCTTGTTGTTCTTTCATATAAGAGTGTAGATCATATTGAATTGCTATTCTAATTATTTGTTCCGCACACGTAATTGCATCATCAAATGCGCCATTTAATTTATATTGTTGAGCATCTGCTTTTAAATCACTTATTCGAGAAATAGCTTCTAATTTTTTTATATTTTTTTCAGGATCTGTATTCTTATCAGATTTTTTTAGTTTTTTTACTTCCTTTTTTGGTTCTTTAGCTTCTTTTTTTGTTTCTTTTACATCTGCGATTGGTTCTTTTACTTCCTTTTCTATTTTTTCTATTAATAAATGCTTAATTAAAGTCTGAAATTCTTTAAAATAACCGATTTCTCCATCCCAACTCTTTAAATCTATGATATCGTATTTTTTAAAAAAAAAAGTTTGTATTTTTTGTAAATCCCTTTCTACTTTTTTATCCTTTTTTTTTTTATCCGAACTTGCAACAAATAAATAACCCTTCCTTTTGATAAGAGTAAATCTTTTATTTATCAGATCGAAATTTGTCAAACCTCCATCAGAAACTTTTTCTGCAAATGTATTTAAGGCACTCATTAGCCCTCCAAGTAGCTGTGCGTCCAGTTCGGGTTCAAGATTATGGTTAAATAATACAATCCCGCTTTCTTTAATGATCCAAATGTCTTGTATGACTCTTTCCACGAATATATCCTAATTTTTTTTTTGTTATGTTATAATAATGATAAAAAATCTATTAATATCTTATATACAGATATATTAAAATATTCAGTATTTATTTTATTTAAAAATTTTAGGAAAAATAGTTATGGTGTTTTCTTTTATTTGGTTTTCTAATTCCTCTTTAGGAATTCCTTTTAATTTAGATATTGAAATTAAAACATCTTTAATCATTGAGGGTGTGCCTACTTTTCCCTTATATTCAACAGGTCCATCACTTTCTAAAAGAAGATGATCTATATTTACCATCATTACTGTTTTTCTCACTGCTGGAGAGTAACTAATTGCAGGCGTAATTGAAAAAAAATAACCTCTATCTATTCCTAATTTTAAGAATTCTTCAGGACCAGAATACCAGTGAATATTAACATTAGGAATCTTATAAGATGGTAAAATATCAAATACTAATTTTTCTGCTCCTTTAGTATGTAAATTAATAGGTAATACTAATTCTTGGGCTAAAGCGAGCATTTTTTCAAAAACATCTTTCTGTAAAGGATATAATTCTTTTTCCTTGATGAAATGATGATCTAAGCCGATCTCACCAATGGCACATACCTTATTTTTATTATTTCGAATAAGTTCTAATATAGAATCTAAGTCTTCTTCAATATTTGGATTAATTTTTACTTCTTCTGGATGAATGCCTAAAGCAGCGTATATCATTTCAAACTGATTACTTAATATGAGGTTTCTGTTAAGACTAGTAGCACTCATACTAACAGATAGAACTTTTTCCACTCCTGCTTGTTTTGCCTCATTTAGAATTTCTTCAAGAATTAAATAAAGATTTGCATGGCAATGAATATCAATTAACATTTTAACTTCCATTTTATCTATATATTATAAACAATTAAGAAAAAAAGACCTATTAAAATTAACTACTTCAATAAAAAGAGTTGGAGGAAAAAATCTTCTATATTAAGCCTTTTTAACAAGGTTATATTCTTAAAAATATAATTGAAAATATTATATTCGCTAAAATAATTTAAGCTTAAATCATGACCTAATTCACTTTTAATAACTTTTACGATTTGTATGATTAAATTCTTTAGTAATTTTTCAACAACATTAACATCAATGTGAGTTGGATTTATATTTATAATATTAAATCCTGATTCCCTTGAATAAGTAATTTTATCTAATTCTCGAATTTTTATTATATCCATTCGGTTTTGAAATTCTTTGAATATTTTTTCTATTCTTTTATAAATAACATCTTGCTTGTTAAAATCAATTTGATTTCTAATAATATCATGTAATAAATTTAAGATTTGTTGAAAAATACCAATTATATCAAAAAAATTTGCATAAGTATCGATATTTTCCGCTGCTTGCCATTGAATGTAGTAATCTTCTACTATATCGTTAAAAGGTTTAAATAATTCAACGTCACCTTTCCAATTTTCTTTCCAATGATCCTGATTTATCACGTATTGGGTGATAAACAATTGTTGGATAAATTCTAATCTTGACCTTAAAGTCATAACATTCACATCCTTGGAGTCAGCAGCAACAAATAAGAGATTATATTCAGGAACTAAAATATAAACCCATTTATATCCACCCATATCGATAGAATCAATAGGTTCATTAAATTCAAACAATGTAAATTGATTTAATGCCGTTAGAAGCCCAGAAACTAAGTCATCCTTAACAGGAAGCTCTAAGAACGGTTTATATAATAAAGTGATCCCCTTAATACTGTCAAGTATCCATAAATTCATTTTATAAACCACATTTTTCTTCAATTATTAATAAATAAATCGTTTTAAAATTTCTTTTGTTAATATTTTAAAAAGATTATCAATATTTTCACCAGTTTTAGAGGATACTTTTATATAATCAATAAAATTAAACTCTTCTTTAATATCCAAAACATAATTTTCATCTATTGTGATTTCCTCACCTAGATCCGATTTAGTACCAATTAAAATCATTGCTATATTATCATCACCTTTTTTACAAATATTAACCCATTCTTCTATATTTTCAAGTGATTGAAATCTAGTTAAATCAAACATTATTATTGCACCTCTAGCTCCAGTAACATATCTTTGAAGCATGAACCGAAATTGTTTTTGACCTCCAAAATCCCATAGTTGAAGAAAAGTTGTATCCTCCCCAATTTTTATTTCTTTTCTGAAGAATTCTACTCCTAAAGTCATTTGAGTATCTTGGATAAATTTACCTTCAATATATCTATGAAGCAATGTTGTTTTTCCAACACCTCCATCTCCAGCAGTTAAAACTTTAAAAACAACAGATCGCGACATTGTAATTTAAAAGATTTAAGATTTTTTTTAAAATATAATGCTATTGAATTTTCTTAATAATTATTATATTATATTAACTTATTGTTCATATCTAAAAATTATTGTGAAATTATATTTTTATTAATATAAGTGATATAATAAATTAATTAGTTTATAATGAAAGATATTATATTCTACTGATTTCAGCTCTTAGATCAACAATTTTCTTTACTAATTCAAATTTTTTTCTTTGATTGTTATCATTGGCATCTAAGAGATTTTTTAATTCTACTAATTGTTTTAGCAAAAAATTTTTAAGATCTTCTTTAGTTCTTATTTTACTGAGTTTGGGGGGTAATTCTATTTTAGAAATCTTTTTTATTCTTAATGCAGATATTGTTTTAGCAAGTTGTGCTTGGAATCCATGAGATTTTAAGGGGTCAGTTCCTTCAAGGGAATCAATGGAGTGTTTTAACCCATCAATAAAAGCTTCCAGATCTTCGATATCAATCGAGTGCTCCATAATTTAAAACCACGATCTTTAGAATTTAATCAAAAAATAAATAGATGAAAAAATTATATTTATTATTTTATAGAAAGAAAACGTCTAATATAAATTTTTAAAAACTTTTTAAATAACTTAATTTAAAATGATTATTAATAATTAAAAATCTTAAAATAAACTTAAAGTGATTTGCTTGAAAGCAAGATTTATAATAATGAATCTTAAAGATAATTGTGCGACCGTCCTTGATGATATACAGCAAAATGAGGCATTAAAAATAAATCAAGATTTAATAATACTCGCTAAGGAAAAAATTCCTTTTGGCCATAAAATTGCTCTAAAAGAAATAAAAAAAGACAATTATGTATATAAATACGGAGAAATAATCGGTAAAGCTTCAGAGAATATAGAACTTGGAGATTGGATACACACGCATAATATAAAATCAGCTTATTTGGAGAGAGCGAATGATGACTGAAGAATTCAAGGGATATGAACGACCAAAAGGTCAGGTTGGTATTAGAAATAAAATTGTTATATTACCTAGTGTTGTATGTGTAAATAATGTCGCTAAGCAAATTGCAAATAAAGTCGAAAATTCTGTGGCATTACCTCATCCTCTTGGCTGTGGGCAAATTGGGCCTGATTTTACACAAACCCTTAGAACACTAGCAGGTCTTGGTAGTAATCCTAATGTATTTGGCGCAATCGTGATAGGATTAGGGTGTGAAAATTTAACAAGCAAGAAATTAGCAAGACAAATTAAAAGAACCAAAAAACCAGTTGAATTTTTTGATGTTCAAGAGGTCAGTGGTGGTACTACTGCTGCCATTGAAAAAGGAGTAAAAATTGCTAAAAAAATGGCATCAGAAGCAAGTGAAATGAAACGTCAACCTTTTGATTTTTCCCATTTAGTATTGGGATTAGAATGTGGAGGATCTGATTCAATATCAGGAATAACTACAAATCCAGCTGTTGGAATACTCTCAGATAAATTAATAGAATTAGGTGGTACCTCAATTTTACCTGAATTTACTGAATGGATTGGAACTGAACATCTCTTAAAAAAAAGAGCAGTAAATGAAAAAGTCGCAAGCA
>JAEOTJ010000220.1 GCA_016839905.1 Promethearchaeota archaeon
ACATTTTTAAGGATTACTCGCTCTCCTGCTTTTTTTCCAATTTTTTCAGCATCTTTAGAATTCAAGACGACAACTTTAACAAATCCCGTTTCAAAATTGAGTTTTTTAACTTTAAGTTTCATTTTAATTCAAGATATTTTCTTTAGTAATATAAATATAACAAAAAAAGAATTTATAATTTTATTGAAAATGGGAATTTTTGGATCTCTTCAATTGAATTTTGATCAGCATCTTGAAATTTGATCTTAAAAATAATCTCATAATCTCCAGCCTCGAGAGGTTTAATAGATACTTCCCATTTCATGTTTTCATTAGTCCCTAACATATAAATTTGTTTTTTAGAAGTGCCTCTCATAATTTTAAGCTGTTTAGGGAATTCGATTTCAATTTCAATATTAGAGGCCTCCCCCCTCCCATTATTTTCAATTTTTATTTCCATTGGGAATGTTTGGTTAATTAAAGGAGTTCTTAAATTTTTATAGGAGATATTTATTGTTGCTGGCGGAGATATTAACTTAGGGATTATGGATTCAGTTTTTAAAATAAATAAGAAATTATTATCTATCTCACAGGTTAGAGATAATGGACCAATAAATGGATTATCTACTTGAAAATGAGATTTAATCTTGAATATAGCTTTCTTTTGATCTCCAGGTTTTAGGAGAATTGGCAGATTTGGTTTTTTATCAATTAATAAATTATCAGAAAGAGTAATTCCAATATTTGTTATCCTTAATTCTTCAATATTATAATCATAAAAGGAATATTTTGATATTTTTAACAGCGGTTTTGAATCAATCATCAATGTTAATTGAATTATCTCATTTGTAGAATATTTTTCTTTATCTAAATTTAATTTAAGTATTAAAGAATTATGAGCCATTGCTAAAACTAAGTTTTTTTTAACGAGGCTTTCTTCTGCTTCTCGAAATTTATATTCTTCAAATTCTTCTTCAATTTTTTCTAAATATTTTTTTTTTTTATCTCGAATTGCGATTGTAAGATTTTTTACGAGTTTTATTAAAGAACTCTCTTTAAAATATAAGGGATTAATTAGATTCTTAATGTTTTTAATAGTATCTAAACCTTGATCTTGTTTTCCTTTAATAAACAAACATAAACAGGAAAGTGATGAGAATATTATATATAATTGGTCTCGCTCAGAGACTTTTTTTAATTGAGAGATATATTTTATCGCACTTTTAAAAAATTGATTGGCTTTATTAATATTATTAAGATAAAGTGATGCATTCCCAGCACCACGCAAGGCTTCAATTAAGAAATAATATTTCTCTTCTTTAGAGTAGGATATTGCAGAATTATCAAAGCAATCTCTAGCTAATATAAATTCTTGTATTTTTAAAAAGATATTTCCTGCTGCAAGATAACTTTTTCCTGCTTTTTTGTAATATCCTAATTCAAAAAGTCGTTCTGCCTTTTTTACATTTTTATTTGCGTTTTCTCGTAAATCTTTTACCATTATTGCATCCTATTTTAAAATAAATAAAATTAAAATTAAAAATTCAGTAATTTTAAATATAAAAAATTAACTTCCGAAACCCTTGCGAGGTTAGCCTTCTCATGACTAATATTTTTTCATAAGATTCATTCCATTCGGTTTATTTTTTTTTTTTTGCTTTATGTAATTCTTTTTATTTTGCTTTAGATAATATTTCTTTTAATGGGTTGCTGCCTACATTTTCAATAATTCCTGAAACTCGTGTAACCTCATTTTGAAATCGTTGGCCTTCTGCTGCGGAGCAGCTAAACATCTGAATTCGATCGGGTGAGATACCTCACTTAATAATTATTGCATATAGTTATAAATTGAAATATTCTATTATTATTAAACTATCTATAGATTAAATTTAAATCAAAATTAAGTCTTATTAAAATTATAAAAAAAAAACTTATTCATAAAATAAAAATAATAATTCCAAGCTTATAATAAGGTAAAAAAAGAGATGTTGCTTCAAATTAGAGTACCCCTCATGGGATTTATTCTTTTTTTCATGATCCCTCTTTTAATTGGAGTCGAACTTGTTGTTCTTAAATTAGCCTTAAAAGCTACAAAAGCTCAACAAAGAACAAGTTTTAAATGGGTATTCATAAGTTTTATTATTCAAATATCATTTTTCGGTTTTATTGCTGTTCCTTTCATATTATTAGGAACAGGGGGTTTTTTAGGTGATTTTGGAGCATTTGTTCCATTCATGATCGGAATTCTAATCTTCTACTTTTTTTTAGAAATTAATTTAATAAATGTACTTCATAATATCGGTCTTAAGGGGGCTACTATAGTATTTATATTGTTAGTCGTCCCAATTTTTATTATTGGTGCTCTTATAGGAGGTATAATTTCTATAGCATCGAATATGTATTATGAAGCTCAAAGACCCCCTGGAAGTGGATATGGAGGTTATAGTTTAGTTTTATTAGCGCTATCATTTTTCTGATACTAATAAATTCTTTATATTTTTCTGATGAGATTAATTTCGTTATTAATATTTTCATTCATTTTAAGAATTTCTGCCCTTGCTGCCTCGGAGAATTTTTCTGGAGGATATTTTTTATTTTTATTATACGCGTAAATAATTCCTCTTGATGAATTGACTATTCCTCCAAGTCCATCTTTTTTAAAACCATATTTAATATCTCTTGCTTGAGCTCCTTGAGCGCCATACCCCGGAATTAAAATAAATGAATTTTCTACTATTTCTCGAATTAGCTTTAATTCATTAGGATATGTGGCACCTACAACAACACCTAAATTATGATATTTTGAAGTTTTTTTTAAATCTTGACTCCAATCTTGTACCAATTTTGCCATATGAATATAATTCCTTTCTAATTTTATAGAATCTATCGTAATTTCAGTTTCAGTATCAGGGATCCCTTCTAATTTAGCACTGAAAAGGTTTTGAAAATCTCCACTGCTAGGATTTGAAGTTTTTACCAGAACAAATACTCCTTTTTCTTTATATTCAAGGAAAGGTTTTACTCCATCTATTCCAAAATAAGCGTTAATTGTACAAGCATCTGCTTTAAATATTTTAAAATTAACATGAGCATAAGCTTCAGAGGTCGATCCTATATCATTTCTTTTTGAATCCAAAATAACTAATAAATCTTTTTTATGTGCAAATTTTATCGTCTCCTTTAAGGCATTTAATGCTTCGTATTTCTCATAAAAAGCCATTTGAGGTTTGATTATTGGAATTAAATCAAATGTATTTTCGATCAGAACTTTATTAAATTCTAATATTATTTTATTCGGATCTTTAAATTCATTACTAAGAAATTTGGGGATTTGACCCTCTCGCTCTAATCGGGGATCAAGTCCCATGCAAACTACACTTTTCTTTTCTTTTATTAATTCAACTAATTTTTCTATAAAATTCATTATTCTATTGTTGTGTTTTTTAAATAATATTGGCAATACATTTAGTATTTATTGGCAATGAATGATCCAAATTTTAGAAATTTTTGGTAATGGACTCATTTTCAACATTACTTCTATTCTGCTTGTTATATGTATAATTTATTTTGAATTTGAATTTGATGTTTTAATTTCTTTAAATTCCTTATATATGAAGAAAACCTATTTTTCTTTAGTTTTATCATTCTATTGAATATTAAAGTTAAAGTGAAAGAATTATTTTATTCTGAGCTTTTAACATATCTTCCATGATTAATTTCATTGCTGCAGTAATATCTGGAATATTATCTGGGAGGCTACGTTTAGCATTCACACTTGCCATTAAAACTTCGTTTAGCCCTCTCAATATCATATCTGTAGAGTACCATGGTCTCTTTGATGCCCACCATTGCTGACAAGAATGTATCCCCCTATCTAATAAATTTCTTGCATTATCATAAATACTTTTTCGTTCAGCATCCATGCTTTCTCGATATTTGTAGGATAAATGAATTAAAGTAAGAGCATACATAAAAAATCTATGTTGTTCAATATGGATTTGATTATTTGGGTCAGACCATAAGGGGAACGGGATGTTATGAGCTAAATCATATGGCATTGTTGACCAGCTAGACTCACGGGGATTCTGAGATCTTCCCTCAGGAAACCTATCAATAATCTCCGAAATCGTACATATTTTAACATCATCACGATGAG
>JAEOTJ010000221.1 GCA_016839905.1 Promethearchaeota archaeon
AATTTTCTTGAACCGTATTATTATTACTTTTATCCACTACTATCCCATAGGAGCAATTATAGACTTTATTTTTAATCACCTTCCCGTTATTCGTAGTATCTAATCGAATACCTCCATGTGAAGTAAGACTCCCCGAGGAATTATACACCGTACAATTCCGAATAATAAAATAAACATTAGAATTTTTCACTTGAATCCCATATGTAGTGCCATTAGCATTAATCGATACATTTTCAATCACATAGGGATTACTCCACGTTCCATTCCCCGAACACCATTGATTGTCGACCGCTGTTTTGCTCCAATTATAGCTCGGATTGGAATCATCTATTAAAATTGGTGTTTCAGTCCAAGATCCCGAATTTTTAACCTCAGGCTCCTGCTCTAATTCTTTCCATATCAAGGAATTAGACTTTATCTTATCTTGACTTGATAAATTTATACTAAAGGAATTGAAGATTAGTATAAAAGTTAATAAAGTACTAGAAATAAGCATTTTTCGATTCATTTATTTTCATCCAAATTAGTTATATTTTTTGATATACAATACTTATTTATTCCTTTATTAAAATTACTATAATGGTCGCTATAATATCAGTATTTAAGGAAGTAATTTTTTTCTATTAATTTTTATTCTTTTCTGATCCGACATTATTTTGGAAATATGATTGGGAGATATCTTGCGAATACATCTGCAGATAATACACTCCCAATCATATTTCCAAGATGCGGTATTCCTGAAACATAGGGCCAAGCAGATGTCACGACCCATTTTTTTTTAATAGACTCTGTCAAGATATAATTTATAATAAAAAGATAATAAAATAACTTTTTTATTTAAGAAGAAATATTTATAGCGAACTAAATAATTACGCATACTATAATATTTAGATTGATTTTAAAAACTATTAAAAACCATTCATAATAAAAAATTGATATTATCTTATGCGAAATTATTTCATACGCCATAAATAATCATAATTTTAGTAATCATTTGTTATTTTTGAACCACAATATCTACATGCTGATACTTCATCATACATTTTTTTTAAACATGGTTCATGGTAATAACTCCCGCAATTGAAACATTTAAAAACCTTGAATTCTCCTAAAAAAATACTATGACAATAGGAACAAGAAGCGTCAATTCCTTCAACTTTATCATTTGGAATAAGAATTATATCTGAAGTCTTAGTATCATCATCTTCAATAATTTTTATTCCATATGAAGTCTGCTCCTTATTTTTTTTTTTTTCTTCCAATTCATCATCAACCAACTTTGATACTGATTTTGGGATTTCCAATAAAAAAAAACAAAAAGGGCAACGGAAAACATTTTCATTATATTCTGATTTTTTTGCCCACATTCCAGCACAAGTCAAATGTATTGGTCGATCACAAGAAGGACAATATCTTCCTTCAGAGAGAAAATCTGCATTAGTTAAAGGGGCTATAATTGAATGACAGATATGGCATTTCTCTTGTTCTTCTTCTTTTTGTTTCATCATCATTCGTACTTCCATCATTGTAGGCCTCCTTAAGCTAACAGCTATTTCGCTAACTAATGGGGGAAGTTTATCCTTTTTATTAGGATCAAAAAAATCTGAAGCTTTTTTAATATCCTTTTTTGATGCAAAAGCTTGACCCGCAGTTATCATCGCTTTAGAATTATTAAAAAAGCCGAATTCTCCCCCCGTCATTTGAGAAACTTTTTTTAAAATACTTTTTTTAGAATCTTGAGTTTTTCCTATTTGACAAGAATCTATAAATATTCCTAATCCTTTAGCGAGCTTAATTATTTTATTTAATTTTAAAGTTTCATCTGATAATTTATCATCACTAATAATAAAAATTCTTTGTATTTTCCCTCCTATTTTACGCATTTCCACCACTAAAAGTTGCAGTGCAAAAGCAATTGCATCATGAATTGAGCCTTTACCAGAAAAATGAATTTTTTTTAAAGATTTGAATAATTTTTCTTCTTCAAATTCAAAAGAACTTAATTTTTTAGTAATATTGCCAAAAGATATTAAACAAATTCTATCTTTTGGGTCTAAAATAAATTTTTTTTGAATAAAATTTCTAACAGTTTGTAATGCAATCGAAAGACGATTAGGAATAAAATCCTTTCTAAACATGGATCTGGACATATCTATGAGAATAACAGTGTCTTCTATTTTAACATCGTCTTGCAAATTTTTTCTCTTTTCCTTTAAGTATGATTATATTTCAATTCAAGAATTATAAATTAAATAATGTTTTATTTTAATAAAAATATATATTTTTAAATATAGAATTAGTTTTAATCCTTCATGTCAAGAAATCATAGGCAAAAAGACTGTAGGTTTTTATTGCATTGATAAAATCCTCAATCTCAATATATTCATTGACCGCATGTGCTGTTCCTGCATTTCCAGGTCCAAAAACTATAGTATTAGTACAATATCCTTCATTTCGAAGAAAATGAGCATCAGTACAAGCAGGAAATAAGAAATAAAAAGGCTTTTTTTTATATACATTTTCTAAAATTGAATAGAAACTTTTCAAATCATCAGAATCCTCCCAGCCTTTCCAATACGAAGCTTCATTTTCATTAGAAACCTCTAGATACACAAAAACCTCATTCGCGTCTCCTATTTGCTTCTCTTTAATTTCATATCCCAAATCTTTTATAAGTCTTTTGAATGCATTAATAATCATCTTAGGAGTTTGACCAGGTATTAATCTTAAGTCAGCTATTGCTTCACAGTAATCTGGAATTACATTTGCTTTTATTCCACCATTAATCATTGTAAGAGATTTTGTAAATTGAGTAATTGATCGAAGAAAATCTTTTAAGAGTTGTTGCTCATTATATATTTGTTCAAATACTTTTTCATTGGGAAAGGCATCTCCAATGAGTTCCTTTAATTTATCATAGGACATTGGAGGTTTAACTTTGGGAATATATTCTTCAATTTTATCAAAATTTTGTATAATATCACTCATCATGTATATTGGATTTTTACCCATAAATGGTATTGAAGCATGGCATGATATTCCATTAGTATTTATTTTTATTTGTAAATGACCTTTTTCTCCAACAATTATTGCTTTGGGTAAGGGGCGTAATCCACTAGGCTCACCAACAATTGCAAAATCACATTTAATTGATCTTTCTTTCAATACATTCTCTAAACACCATTTTGTCCCTAGCTTTCCACCAGTTTCCTCATCTGCAACAGCATTTAAAATTAAATTTCCAGAAGCTTTAAAATCTAATTTATTTAAAATCTTTAATGCAATTGTCATTGCTGCCAAAGCTCCTTTCATATCTGCCGTGCCTCTCCCATATATAAACTTTTTTCTTTTAATTTGTCCTGAAAGTGGAGGACTTTTCCATTCATCTATTAAACCTGGAGGTACGACATCCATATGACCATTATATAAAAGATTCTTTCCATCAAAATTATCATTAAGGAAACCAAATAAGTTTGCTCTATTATCGTCAAAAGGGAAAATTTCACATTTTATTCCATCTTTTTTTAAATATTTTTCAATTTTTAAAGCAACATTTTTTTCATTGCCAGGAGGATTATATGATTCAGTTTGTACTAAATCCACTAAAAAATCAACATATTCCTCTTTATTTTTCTCAATTTCACTAATAATTACATTTTCATCAATCAATAGCTATTACCTAAACTTGATTATTTATTTACTATATTTACAAATTTTCATTATTTCTTAATAAAATTTAATACTTTAATAGTATTTTATAAATAAAAAAAATTGATTCTTTTGGTTATTATCAGTGGTAGGACGACAAAAAGAGTTCAGAAAAATACTTTACATTAGCATATTTGTGTCATGTATTTTTTTCTCTAATATTATAAGGATTAATAATTTGAATCCTCCTTTGAGTGAGAAAAAGAACAATGATTCTTTAATTTTAGATAAATTAGATAATCCAATAATCTCCAATTCAAATCTCAATTTAACTAGTTATATTAGTGGAGAAGGAGTTAATCAAACTGTAAGAATTTTTGTAGAAAATAGTTCATTTTCAAATGATAATCGTTATAATTTTAATATAACATCTCCAATGGAAAATATGAATTTAACTTATGGAGAATTCAATTTTACTTTTGATAATAATTATACTACATTACATTCACTAGAAAATACTAATGCACTATCATCAGATATTCAATCTTATTTAGAAGCAGCTTTCAATTCAGATAATAGTTATTCTCAATTTTTCTATGAAAATGGAATGAATATAACTCAGGTTGATTTAAATAATTTAATAGATAATGACTTGGGAACTAATATTACTATTAATTCAACAACAGCAGGTCTATTAAATTTTACTATACGAGTTAATTTTACCGGAACTGATTTTGAAAGTGCTTATCATAAAGCTCATAATACACCGTTCAATTGGATTAATGTTTTAGGACTTAGATTAACCTTGACATATAATCTTAGCATGGATGCAAATTTTACGATATTAATGAAGGATTTCAATGATTCTGGAGCACCATTTTGGAGAAATATATCTTCTACAGTGTTTATAAATAGTAGTATAGATAAAAACAAGTATATTAATGATATGATTACAAATGAGAATTTGAATTTAATTAGAAATCCTTATTATAATCTTAGTTTATGGTCAAATTTCACGGGTACTTTCTCATTTGATAATGAATTAGGACACTCTGGAACAGCTATTGAATTCATAGATGAACATAATGGAACTCAAACAGCAACTGTTATTAAAGAAGAAGATACGCATGAATATGTTTTAAAGATTGAAGATACCTCAGATAGCGATTACGTTGGGGTTTACAATAATTTGAGTGTTTATCAACCTAATGGAACTATTGAATTTTGGTATAAAACTAATAATGTAACAAAACCTAATTATATTGATCTTTTTGGTAATAATGGTTCAATTCAAACAATTTTTATTAATAATAGTCAGTGGTATTATATTGATAAAGATAATCTTACTGCACTAATTCCTAATGTAAATGATCCTATCTCAAATGAATGGATGCATATCAGGATTGACTTTGAATGTACTGATGGGGATTACTCCACACTAGGAGAACAGGAATTTAAGATCTATGTTGATGGGATTAATTCAGGAATATTGGATTTCAGAGGAATAAATAATAATAACACTAAATTTGGAAAACTAGGATTTAGAACTAATATCTCGAATGATGGAATTAATATAATACAATATATTGATGCCATAGGGTATAGTTGGAATGAGAGTTATTCTATTGGAGATAATTTTAAGAGAGTCGGATTTATTAACGAGGCAAATTGTAGTGTAATACAATTTGTTTTTAATCGCTCTGATGCTCAAGAATTTAATGTTACTATTTATGAATTTGATTTTAATGCAACTTATGGATTTGAAGTTCCAATAACAAATAACTCTCAAGTTGCCTTAGAATTTGATTTAAGAGGTGAAAGTACAAAAGTCAATGGTTTTTATGCTTGGATACGTACTTTAAACCGTACGAGGGCAGAAGAAATGAACACACATTTAAATATTACACTTTATAGAGCGAACGGAACTATAACAAGAGATCAAGTAGATAATTTAAATATCATTCCTGATAAAGACGAGTTAATTGATAATATTGTATTAAACTATACTTTATATAATGCAGATGAAATAACATATTTCGAGTTTGATAATATAACTGCCATATCTAATTTAGGCCTATATAATTATTTTATAGTAATAAAATCTAACTGTTCTGAGAATATATATAGTTTAGTCACTATACCAGAAGAAAATTATGGTGATAAAGTTACAGATCATCAATTGAGAAGGTCTATTGATGGGGGTTACAATTGGATAATAGTCAGGAGTGATGAAAAAGGTAATACGATTTTAGATGCGAGTTCTTTTAAAATTAATGTTACTCGAGGATATAAGCCAGAAGATTTTGTAAATGGATTAAAAATTGATGGAATGAATATCATCGGCGTTTCAAATGATTGGAAATATCCTAATAGTTCACCTTTACAATGGGGCTTAGGAAGATGGGAAAATTATTTTACAAATCCAGTTAAAAGTAATCTAAATAATTTATTCCAAATAAATCTAACTTGGGACACAAACTTAACTTATAGTTTCTTATTCAATGTTAGTTATTATAATGTGAAAGCATTCATAGAAGAAAACGCTACATCTTCTTATAATGTAACTTACGATGACATTCCTATATGGACTTTAAATTATACTCTTAATTTCAACTCCACTTTATTTGATAATTGGAATTTAACAGAGTTTTGGTATATTTATCCAGATTATTATACTCCAACTAATTTGACTACTCCAGCACCTTATAAATACCAAGTGTTAAGTAATACAACTGGATCATCAATTTTTATTGATAATTCAAATTATAGAAAAATCATTGTCTCAACTAATATTATCAATATTTCAGATTATGAAAAATATAATGGTACTTTTCAGCTTTATCTTACAAGTGAAAATTATATAACTGACGATGATATGCATAGTTACATTAATTATAAAGGAGATTTATGGGAAACTAATGGTTTTATGTTCGGTGATAATATATCTATTAGCTTAGATCTTCAAGATCATGATGGAAAAGCCCCTATCAATGGTAATGCCACGATTATTTTATTTTATGAAAATGGGACAAAATATTATGGTCATGAACTTTTTGAAGAGAATGGAAAATTCTCAAATGATCTATCATATCTTGTTTATGATTTTGGAAATAAAAGCATATTTATGGTGAATAATAGTATTCCTAGACTTGGGAGTTATTATTTAGGATATTTCTGGACGAATGGCTCCTCGATAGGATGTAGAAAAAAGGAAATCTTAATAACAACTTATAATATAAGTATTGATGATTTTGAATACGATCCCAATCTCGAAGATGGAATTAATATCCTTTCAGGAAGAGTAGATAATGTTCTATCCAATTATACTTTATTAATTGCATCCGTAAATGATACTACGGGAATACCCTTAGAGGACTTTTATCCAATTAATAATTCTATTAGTCAATCCGAAGGGAAATTTTCCATAAATTATAAAGGAGAACCACTTGAAGTACACATGCAAACTTTCTTACAAAATGAGACCATTCTCAATCCGAATGAAACAATTAATATTAAATCATTAATCCAAAATTTAAACCCTGCTTACGATATAAATGTGAGATTACACGTCAAATTAGTTTCTCTTGCAAATGAAGAATGGATTATTACTGAGGCATATACTCCAACAGTTCTTTTAGATAAAAAAGGTGCATTTAATCCTTCACATGAATTCAGTGTAAACTTGACAATGCCTGAACTTCAACCTGATGATATCTGGTATGGAGTAAATAGTCCAGTAAGAAAAGCAGGTGCCAAGGTTAATATTTCTATATATATTGAGGATGAATTTGCAGGCATGTATACCACTAATTCTCAAGATGATTATTGTGTAATAATAAATAAGACCGAAGAAGAATTTGAAGGATATATCATTAAACTTAAAATTCCTCAAAATGAGGAAGGTCCTAGCTTTTTAAGAGATTTTAACCGAGAAGATTGCATATATCTTCCGAACAAGACGACATTTATTATAAATGTTTTCGATGAGAATTATGTAAGCAGCTATAATCATTATATTAAGAAATTTGGACTTCTAACCGATAGCGAATTTTCGGATATTGTTATTGATCCTGTAACTCCTCTTTATGGTAAAAGTTTTAACATTTCTTCTATATTAGCTACAGAATTCGGAGATCCTCTAAGTTATAAGAATGTGACTCTTCAATATAATAATTCAGGAGCTTGGATGAATCTAACTCATCAGTTAACAGATATTAATGGAACCAATACATTCGAGATAAATACTTTAGATCTTAATATTCTAGATGATACCATCGAAATAAAACTGATTTGGGCTGGTGATACGGATGTATTGAATAATTTAAAAAATATTACAATAACTATAGAAATGCAAACTAATAGTCTCTCAATTTCGGTTGATGAACAAGACCAATATGCTTTTAGAGAAACCAACTCTACGTTGAAAATTAATATAAGGAATACAGGAAACTCAAATTTAAAAATTCTTGAAATTGATTTTGATATTAATGAGAATTTAAATTATCAGATTGTATCAATGAATAATTTAATATACAATTATTTTGCTCCTGGAGGTTTACTTGAATTAATTATAGAAGTTGAAATTCCTAATGTTGAATATGACCTTTTAAACATTACAATCACAGTTAAAGCACAAAATATCCTCTCTAAAGAAAATATAACGATTGAAGAATTTATATCCATAACAATCCGCGATAAAGAACTATGGGATAGTGTATCGAATTATTTCATGCTAATTGTAATAGGTCTTATTGCATTGATATGGATTGCGGGTTATATATATGTAAAGCGAGTAAATAAGAGAATTGAAACAATTTCAAGACCTCAAGCAGAAAGAAGACCTAGAAAAGGAAGGTATGTGAAAGTTTCGGAGTTAGAACCATCTAAGAAAGAACCTAAAACAAAACCGGTAAAGGATCTAGAAAAGGTTGAGAAACCGTTAGACAAGACCTTGAAGAAAAAAGGTATTCAAAAAGGAGTAAGTGAAGAAAAAATTGAAAAGAAAAAAGGTACAGACTTAGATTCTCTTTTAAAAGAAAAAGGATTGGATAAGAAAGAGAAAAAATAAATTCTTTTTATGTATAAAACCCAACCAATTGATATTAAAAAAAAGAAAATATAATTATATTTTAGATATTGAAATTAAATTACGCTTAAGAAGGCCTAATGATGCTTGTCCATCTGTTCCTGCTAAACCTATTAATAGAGTCTTTGCTGAACTAGCCAAAACTGCATATCCTTTTTCTAATTCAATAGTCGTTGTTTTAATAGATCCTTTTTCAATACTATCACCTAATGTTTTTGAATTCTTAATGAAGGTTGCGCAAGCTTTCGCAATTTTTCCATGATCCATTTCCGTGATTGTTTGCCCTACAATCACTTTACCTGAAGGATCCGCAGCAATTAAACCTTCACATTCAGGAACAGTATCCATCAATTGTGCCAATTTTTCTTCTATTGCTTTTTTACTCATTGGAATACTTCTCAATAATTTATTTTCTTATAGTTAATTGTAGACCTATAATAATATATATATTTGTATTCAGAAATAAATTTAAACTTTTTATAAAGAATTAGATAGAATTTGGTAAAAAAAAATAATGATACTTATTTTTTTCGCATAATAAAGAAAGTATATCCATAATATTCTGAATATTTCCTAAACATTTCAATTTCTACATTAAATAACTTAAGTAGTTCAAGGGTTTCATTATTATTTTGGTATTTTTTTTTAATATTTTGAATGCTTTTCTCTAAAGGAATGTAATAATTATCCCACCAACTAGCTTCGGGAAGATTAAAATGGAATATCAAATCTAATCCTATAGAATTTATTGAAGTTATATTTCCTTCTACACTTTTCATTTCTGGATATTCACTCATCATGTAATCATTTATTTCTTTTGGAATGTTATCTTTAAACCAACATAGCTCTGAAAACACGAGATAACTTTTTTCTTTAAGAAAGATCTGCCAATCTATAAGAGCTTTTTCAAAACCATAGATATATGCCGCTCCTTCAGACCAGATAATATTAAAACTATTAATATTAAATTTCATATCAAGCATGGATTGGTTTATAGTAGTTATTCGATTAGTAAAATTCATTGTATTAATTTTTTTCCTAAGTACATCGAGATAAGGCTGATGATTGTCTAATGCGAAGATTTTTCCAGTTGTTAATCTGGCAAGTTCTATTGTCTGCATACCATTTCCACATCCCACATCCAAAATGCAAGGTTCTGAAGGCAATTCAGTTAGATAAGAAAATGCTTTTTTTGTTGAGACATTATCGCCGGGACCTTGTCTAGGTAAATCTTCGTTAAATACTTCGTAGATTAAATCCAAATTCTTACACTTTTTTATATTTTAATCTAAAAATTCAATAGATTTCTAATTACTCATATTTTATAATACTTAAAATAAAATAAAATTCCATATATATTCATCTAATGAGTATTCTTGAGAACCTTTTTCAGCAATATAAATATATTACCGAGCTTGTATTGAATAAAAATTTTAAATTAGAACATGCGAAGAGTCTGCTGGATTTTATTGATAAGGAGTATCATTCACTAATTAATTCAGATGCTACAAAGAGTGTAACCCCCAGGGATATTAACCAGAGAATGCATATAGTTACCCCTTGCTTTGTTATTGCCTTATATCGTGCTCTAAAAGATAAAATTTCACAAACAATTTCTATTGATCAAGTAAGTGATATAATGATGACCATTTTTCGAGATTTTGTTGGGTCCTTAGCAGATATGCAGAGAAATAGACTCAAGAATGCATCAGATAAATGGAAATCTTTTAAAGAAACAACCATTTTTGGAACTGAAAACACCTATAGCTCATTTGAACCCAAATTTATTCAAAATAATGAAAAAATGTTAATATTCCATCTAAATAAATGTATTTTCTTTGAAGTATTCAAGGTTCATGACGAGCAATCAATAGCCTTAATTTTATGTAAATATGATGAAATCTTTGCTGAAGCGGTCGAAGAATGGGTCTCCTTCACGAGACCAAAGATTATCGCGGAGGGAGATGATTTTTGTGAATTTCGTTATGAACTAAAAACCAATAATGATATGAATTTTTAATAATAGAAACCTCTTCAAATCTATTTTGTTGTTTTAATCCTTTTTGAAATGAAGTTCATTAAAAATTTTTTATAATTATTAAAAGAAAAATGGTTTATTAATCTCTGAAGAGATTGACCAAAACATCGAGAGCTTTATTGAGTTATTTCAGAATTATCAATATTAGAGATATACAATCTTTGGGAGATTTGGTTGATCAAAAATAACCTTCACACCTTTTTCAATTAGCTTTTGTATGATTGGCTTAGCATTTGGGTCCAAAGGATTATTCTGGATATTCAGAACCCTCAGGTTGGGAAGTTCAAGCAGAAACTCAGGGATTTCTTTAAATTTATTACCCTTTAAATTCAACATTATAAGTGCCTTGAGGTTCCCGAAAGATTTCGGAAGAACTGTTAATTTATTATCGATCATGCTTAATATCCGCAAGGATTCAAGCCCCCCAAAGGATTCCGGAAGTTTTAACAATCCAAGGTATTGTAAATTGAGCTCTACAAGTGATTTCAGGTTCCCAATGGATTCGGGTAGATGTGTAATACCATAATTCTCGCTTACATTTAAGTCCACAAGTAATTCTAAATTCCCGAGAGATTCTGGAAGCGATTTAAGTTGATTATATGATAGATTCAGCTTCATGAGCAAATCTTGATTACCAAAGGATTCTGGAAGACTCTCTAACGCATTTCGAGAGAGATCTAATTTCAGAAGAGAATCCAAATTACCAAAAGATTCCGGAAGAGTGGTTAAGTGATTCCTAGAAATGTCCAGTTCCTGAAGCGATTTAAGATCCCCGAAGGATTTAGGAAGATGTGTGAGGTTATTCTCATAAATATATAGTCTTTCAAGTGTTTCTAATTCTCCAAAGGATGCGGGGAGTGATTCTAAATCATTCGAATAAACCCAGAGCGTGAGTATCGATTTTAAATTACCAAAGGATTCTGGAAGGGTTTTAAAGTGATTCCGGCTTATACTACATTCTTGGAGTGATTCCATATTCCCTAAACTTTCAGGTAGAACGCTTAGTTGATTTTCCATGAAGGATAACCTTTTCACCTTTTTTAGATTTCCTATTGAGTCTGGTAGGGCTGATAGGTTATTAAACTTCATGAAAAGATCCACTAAGGAGTCTAGATTTCCTATATTTTCTGGAAGACGCGGTAAATCACAAGATGCTAACCCTAATGTTACGACCCCCTCATTTTCAACTTTTATCCCATAGTCACTCCATCCAATATTATCCTCTTTGGGTAGTTCTTTATCCAGTAATTTCTGTAATTCTTCTAATACTGTAAGTTGGTCAGGCCGTACCTTAAATTTCTCCTTTAATCGATGAGTTCTCTGCGAATCTATTCTTACCCGTTCTTCAATTTGCCCTTCCACATAAGCTCTGCCGTTAAAGTATATTTCTTTTCCATCATAGAGAAGATTTTTCACTTCTTCGTCTGATTCAAACGACTCCCATGAAAAATTTACTGCTATCAAGTTTTTAAGCGAATAAATCGATTTAGGAATAGAATTTAGCTTTATAGAGGTTAAATTTAGGGAAGTTACGAAGCCGTGCTCATCGACTTTAAAACAATTTTTAAGAATGTGGTTCAACTCTTTCTGAATCGCCTTTAAGACTTGTATTTCATCAATATTAACTTGTTTTGTAAAGAACGCGGATTTTTTAAATACCGAAGGTGTGCTAACGACCTCTTCTCTCCCCTTTTGAATCAGTTCATAAATATTCTCAACGATACTTGATACTTCTTTTCCGGTCATGTTAACGCCCACATAGGGTTGAAATGTGGCTGGAACATAAGTGAAATCTTCAAAGAGAGGGATAAGGCGCTTATTCTGGAAAACAGCCATTTTCCTCTCCTTCCCGCAGTTCTCCGACGTATTGGAGGCATCTGTGCATACAGCAATGAAAATATCAGAAATTTTGATGTTATCTTCCATAAAACTTATAATATCACCGTCTAAATAGCCGTGCCATCCTTCCCAGTAATGTACTTTCTCAATACCTTCCCGCTCCTGTAGTTCCATCGATACTTCAGCTATTTTCAACTTTCTAGCATCCGCCATAGCATAACTGACAAAAATTGTTAAATCCATGCTCATCTAATTCTCTCCCCAATCTTTTACATTACTAATTTTAAATGGGTCAAATTTAATATTATAAGGTAATTTTTAAATGTTTTTTTTACAATCACCTTTAATTTGATAATTATTTTTAATCTTTCAATATCTTTTTTATTCATAACTGAGAAGAAGAGAGTAAAAAATTAAAGTGTTAATAATGATTAAAATAAAAAAAGGGAGTGTTGATCTCTGAGGAGACTGACTATGATGCTTGAAACCTTGTGGAGCTATTTCAGAATCACTTCAGAATTATTAATATTAGATTTTCTTCGAGAGCCACCATTACTTCCCCCTTGCTCGTCTCAAGCCTAATAAACTTTAATGCCCCCTCCTTAAGCGCATCAACTACTTGCCTGGATTTCCCAATAAGGGATGTTATATAGGCAGAAACTTCTTCAGTTTGATCAGTAGGTAAATTTGCCTTGATCGGGAGCCCGCTTGAATCACAAATGATAACTCCCCTTACACCTTCTTTCTCCTCGAACTGACGAATAATTTTTTGAACTTCTTTGACATCTATCGTTGTTATCTCACACCTCCTTTCCACATTCTTTTTTTCCATTAATTTCATTAACATGCATTATTTCATTTAACCTCAGAATAATATTATATTCTTTACTTTAATAATATAAATAGATTAAGGATATAAAAAAATATCTTTTTATTTAATTCTTAACAATTACAAAATCAATTAAACCTTCATTTGAAAATCTCATTTTATTAGGTTTTAATTTAATATACTGGAAAAGATTAAAGGAAAAAGCTTGTTATTTAAATAAACATATACTTTAAGTATCTTCGGATTTTCTAAGTTCTATTTTCTTTTTATGCTTACTGTATATGATTTTAACGACAATACCAGCACAAGCACTAATTATGCCGCCTATCGCTGCTTGAATAACCCAAAAATATCCATCCTCTTCAGGAGTATCATCTGAATCTTCTTCAACATTTTTTATTATGACAACATTATCCATTCCTACATTACCAGCAGTATCATTTACATAGAATCTAATTGTCCACTGACCATTTGATAATGCAGTCCAACCATCTAAATCAATTGAGTCATTGTTAGAAAAGAAGTACTTCTTACCATTTAATTCTAACGTGTACCACATCAGATGAGCATTTGTATCATTGATAAATACATTAAAAGTAGGACTAGGATCATTTTTCTTAAAGACTTCATTTTCTATTGGTAAAAGTACTTCAATTGTTGGAACATAATTATCTTTGAAAAAATTAACTGAACTAGAACGTAATTGACCTATAGAATCGTTTGCGTAAAAAGTTACGGTATTTGAACCATTTTGTAAAGAATTCCACCAATCTGATCTGAAGGTTGTATTAGTTACAAATGTTTGGTTAGGACCTCCATTAAAAGAATACCACATTGTATGAACATTTGTATCATTCACAAAAATGTTAAATAGTGGCGCATTTATTCCTATTTCTTGACCGGGTGTTGGAGAATATATAGTAATCTTTGGGCTATAATTTTCTTTAACAACCGTTATATTTTCAGAATTAACATTTCCAAAAGTGTCGTTTGCATAGAAAGTTATATTGACATTTCCTTCCGGTAAAACACTCCACCAATCTTGTCTAAAAGTCGTATTAGTAATGAAAGTTTGATTTGCCCCATTATTAAGAGAATACCACATTTCACTTATCCCGTTAGCTTCAATTAGCGTAATATTAAAACTTGGAGCTGTTATATTAACTAATTGAAAAAGTGTGGGTTGATAAATAACTATTAGTGGACCTTGCACATCTAAATAGACTTGAACATTTTTACTAACCACATTTCCATCCGTATCATTTGCGTAAAAGGTAATTTTTACAGTTCCATTTGCCAAATTATTCCATTCTGTTGTATCAAATGTACCATTATCATTGAATAAAACATTGGTTCCATCATTTAGGGTATACCACTTATCATCTAGATTATCATCTGTAATTTCTACGTTGAATTTTGGAGTAGTTTTATTAAATTGCTTCCAAGCAGTCGGTGAATTGATAATTATTAAGGGTGTTCGAAAATATATAATAGGTATATAATCTTTGCTTCCAGTTGATCCCGAAACATTATATGGAGCATCTCCAATCCCGTATGGTGGAAGGCTGTCTAATCCCTCATAATAATACCAATAATTACCTATACTACTATTCCAATTGTTAAACTGCCCTGCACTATCTGTATTATTTTTTGCGAAAATCTCATTATTATAAATATCACAATACTCGGAATTTTGTAAATAAAAACCGTATCCTTGTTCATCTAAGCCGGGAAGAGAATTAGTTCCGTTATTAACAAGTATACTACCAATTCCACCTAAACCACCTAATCCACCATTTCCACCAGTTGAATTATACAATTTATTTTGAATACTCAATGATTTTTTTGAAGAAAAAATATAAATAAATATTCCACGACCTCCATTACCAGATATTCCTCCATTTCCTCCATATGCATTTTCGAAACTATCAGATCCACAATCTCCCCCATTACCACAGTCAGCACCTTTTCCTCCAGTAATATTTTTTAATAAATTTTTATAAATAGTACTAGAATTAGAAAGTGAATAAATTATTCCCCATGCATTACCTCCACTTCCACCATCACCACCATTACCTCCATCACCAGCCCAAGCCCATGCTAGTTGAAGATTTCTCCCTCCTTTCCCTCCATCAGATCCGTTTGAACCAATTCCTCCATAAAGATAAGTAATATTATTCCAAGAATTTGTAATATTTTTAGAATTCTCAAAACTAATGCCTATGCAATTGCCACCATCTCCTCCATTTCCGCCATTCCCACCAAGTGCGAACCCCGGAGGATGATTGTCCCCACCAGAACCCGCTATACCCGAGATCTTCCCATTCCCTCCTGTTAAATTAAAAATAAAATTCATTTTAATGGTTAAATTACAGGATTTTTTGAAATATAAACCATAAGAATCTCCTCCATCTCCAGAATCTCCGCCATCTCCGCCATCTCCGCCATAACCGAAGGTAGCAGCATGACTCCCACTCTTTCCATTACCACCATTACCTCCATCCCCTCCGAACAATTCAATTAAAACATTAGAAACAAATGTTCCATTATTAATATTAAATAAGAAATATCCATAAGTATTTCCCCCAGAACCTCCACTACTTCCTGAGCCACCATCTCTTCCATTACCGTTCGTAGATACCAGAGTAAGATATCCACCATTACCACCATTTCCTCCATCACCACCATTTCCAGCAAATAAGTTAGTTAAGATATTTAAATAATCCAGAGTAAAATTGACATTTAAAAAATAGAATCCTATAATATCTCCACCGTTACCTCCCTTACTACCATTTCCTCCAAGACCCGGATAGTTTGTAAAGGTAGCTCCCATGTGAATGCCATTTCCTCCTTTACCTCCATCTCCCCCATTACCACCTTTACCTCCATAAATGAACTCTAGATAATTCCCCCTATTTGTAATATTAATTGAATTTTTAACCATAACAAAATAATGACTCCCTCCATTTCCACCATCTCCGCCTTTCCCGCCATCACCTCCATCACCATATTCATTAGCTATAATACTGCTCTCTCCCCCATTACCTCCATTACCCCCATTTCCTCCATAACCGCCATAAAGATAAGATAAATTATTAAATTCTACAGAGATATTTATACAATTAAAGAATGAAAATCCTTCTGTAAAACCACCATTATTGCCATTTCCTCCTATTCCTCCATCCCCCCCATGCCCATCCTCCGTATTACAGTCCCCACCTTTCCCTCCATTTCCTCCATTACCACCATTTTTTCCAGAAATATTGAATAAAATATTGTACTTTAAGTCTATAAATTCTGAGTTATTAGATTCTAATACAATTGCTGATCCTCCATTTGAACCCATCCCTCCAATACCGCCATCACCTCCAGTATGTTGTTCAATTACGACATTGTACTCGTTTCCACCTTCACCTCCATCCCCTCCATGTCCACCAGTACCACCTTCAATATATGAAAAACTTGTGTTTAAAATGGAAATATTATATACTTGTGTAAATAATAACCCTTTACTATTACCTCCTCTTCCCCCAATGCCTCCATTCCCTCCATTACCCCCACTTCCAGCAACAGTAATAAAGTCTCCGCCGTTTCCCCCGGAACTCCCATTATTTCCATTGCCACCAGAAATATTAATAATATTATTTTTTAAGATAATTAGATGATTTGATTCAGAGATGAAAATACCGATTGCATTACCTCCATTACCCCCATTTCCACCATCCCCGCCTTTAGCCCCTATGTCGGTCGTGGCAGCGTTGCCTCCATTACCACCTCTGCCACCAACACCACCTGCAATATCTGTTATGTTGTTAATAGATAAACAGAGATTATTTGTAGTATTAATATAAATGCCATAAGCATCAGTGCCATTTCCTCCAAATCCTCCCTTATTTCCAGGATCGTTATTAGAACCAGCTCCTCCGTTTCCCCCATTTCCCCCTGTGATAAAGTAAATTGCATTATCCGTAATATTTACTGTCGTTGAATTGCTTATAATAATCCCATATGTTTTAGATAATCCACTTGTGCCATTGGAATCAGCAGCTCCGCTCGAACCATCTTCTCCATTCATATTATATATTCTACAATTTTTAAATTCTACATTTGTAGCATTTTGAATTTTAATTCCAATATTTCCATCTGAGAGAGAACAATTCTTAATTACAAAATGTTTAGTAGTATTTTCAATATGGATACAAACACCTGATGAAGGATTAGTAATATTCCAATTAGAAATAATATAAGGTGTTCCTTGAGAACCGTCTCCACTTCTCACACCATTTGCTAATACAAAAGCACTATCATTATAAATCTTAATCTCTCCACGAATCTCCGCGATCTTCAAATTTCTTCTATCTTCAATAATTTCAGGTTTAGTATTTTGTTTTCCTTTTTTTATAATCAAGTTAAAATTATTTAGAATTGATAAGTTAAAGAAAATTACTAAAATTAAAATGAAAATCCCTAATTTCCTACAATTAATATATCTTTTTGGCATACCTATCACTTATTTCTTTAATATATGTTAAAGGACTATATAGCTTTAGCTCTCTTTAATTTTTTTTATTGATTTTGTAATAAATTATTATTTGTTTAATAATTTGTCATTTTTTATTAATTCTACTTATATCAAGATTATATCATTTGGATATTATCACGATTAAAAATTGTTTAAAATTATTAATCTTCTATATCTTAGGTATTTTTTTTAATAAAATAGAAGAAATAAATTGAATTTAATTTGAAGCAATTAAAAGATCTTTTACAAGAAAAAGAAAAAAAAGTAGGAATTTTACATCCTGATCAAAAATCAAGTAAATTTTATTGGCAAAATGATTCTTATAGCCCGCTTTTAAATAAAATGGAATTAACTAAAAGCCTTAAGCGAAATTTATGGAGTTATGAGCTCAATAACATGCTTAATGGATTCATGGCAAACATTAAAAATTTTAAGCAGGACTTAAAATTTAAATTGAGTGGTAAAATCCTTGGTACTTCTACTTATGTTTTAAAGACGAAATCAAATAAGATCATTAATTATTCTATAGAGACTCAAGAGGATATTAATGAAATCCAAAATGAAGAGTCTATCTCCCAAGAAGATATCTTAGAATTAGAAGGAGCTCTCATTGAGGAATATGATGATGATGAAGAGATTTTTCAAGCATTTTCTGAGTTAGCCACTGAAAAGAAATTGACAGGAGAACAGTTAACCTCCTTTAAAGAAGCAAAAATTGATAGAATATTAAATCTTGATATTTCAGAATTAAATAAAAAAATTAATAAAAAGAAAAAAATAAACTTGCTTCCAGTTCAACCAAAAGTCATCTATAAAAAATTAGAACTAAAAGATTTTGCGGAAGCATTAAATGATGTTTTAAAAGCTAAAGATATTCATATTGATAAAATAAAAGCAAGGAAAGAAAAAAAACTTGAGAAATCAGATTTACCATTTTTGCCTGAAAATTTTATTATTAATGCTGAGAAAAAGAGAGCTAATTTTGAAAAAAGAATAAATATTTTTCATGAAAATCTAAAAAAAATGTATGAGGATGATCCGATTTCATTTTTAGATTTAGTATCAGAGCCCTCCGTAAAAGAGTTAGTTGATACATTACTCATTATATTACATTTAATAAACCATAAGAAAATTGAAATTTGGAAGTCTTTTATCGAAGAATCAGATAATTTAAACGACAGTCATTTAGAAAATAATGGGCATAATATTTATATTAGTCCAATATAAATTTCAGTCAAAAATACGCATTAAAGTATATTATAATGAGCCTTAATTCGGTTATAAAAAACCTCTTCTAAAAATATTTAATTGCCTCTCTTCTCCGATTGAGGTATTGCCCATATGTCCTGGAAAAACCAAAAAATTATCAGATAATTCGGGATTATTCATTATTTTATGTTTTATGCTGGCAAAGAGGACTTCTTGGTCTCCACCTCCTATATCAGACCTGCCAATACTTCTTCTGAATAGTAAATCTCCTGTGAAAATTATTCCATCAATTTTTTTTCCATCTATTTCTTTCACGTCTTTGGAATAATAACTTAAACTTCCTGGACTATGACCTGGAGTTTCTAAAACATGTAAGATTAATTCACCAACCTCTATAGTATCTCCTTCTTGCAGCCATCTACTTGCTTTTTTCGAAGTATTTATTCCTGAATCGAATTCTTTTTTATTATACATTAATGGTATTTCAAAATGTCTCAATATTCTTTTTGCTTTTAAGGCATGATCAAAATGCCCATGAGTAAGAAGAATCGAAATGGGCCTTGCATCAAACTTACTCACGGTATCTATAATTAATTCGGGTTCTGCACCAGGATCTATGATCACAACTTCCTTTGTCTTGCGGGATCCAAAAATATAACAATTAGTACCGAGTGCCCCTACAATGAGTTTCTCTAAGATCATTATAACGTATTAAACAAGAATTGACTTAATATAATCAATAAAACTTCAATAAATATAGAAAATGAGAAAATAAATATTTGCTCATTTTTCATTAATTATTTGATTTATCTCATTTAACTTGTTTAAAACATTTAACCCCTTATCAGTAAGCTTAATAAATTTTTTACTATTATGCTGCTCGATTTCAATTAACCCCTTATTGATAAAATTGTCTTTCGTGCGGAAAAATGAGTTATAATAGCTGAACTTATTTAATTCATTATAGAACGCATGTTTTTCACATCTATAATCATCGAACATGCTTAAAACTTGAATTGTATCTTTAAATCCTTTTTTCTTTATTAAACCTATTAATCCATCCAAATCCAAGGCTTTTACCTATAAATTTATATTTATTACTAATATGTAAAAAAATTGAAAACCTTAAAAGATTGATATTTTTTTTTAAATGTGATATATTGGAACGGATTTTAAAATGAATGCCTATATTTTTATAAATGATTTTAAAAATTTTACATAATTTTCCAAATTTACATTATAATCAGATTTAAGAAAGAATGAGAACCCTTTTTATTAAAATTTTAATAAATAATATTTTTACAAAAAAAAAACTTATTTGAACACATATAAAATTTTAAATATAAGCTATGTCTTATTTGAATCTGTAATAAATCTTAAGATTGATGATATTTATGGGAAAAGAAAAGGAAAAAGATAAGGATAAAAAAGATAAGGATAAAAAAGATAAAGATAAGAAAGATAAAGATAAGAAGGATAAGGAAAAAAAGGAAAAGGATAAAAAAGATAAGGAAAAGAAGGATAAAGACAAAAAAGAGAAAAAAGAGAAAGAGTCTGGTGATACTGCTTGGAAGATTAAGGCAAGCTCGGACCTTGACAGTTATATCATTTCTTTTGAGACAATCACAAATAAGTTCCGAGACATTGATAATTATATCTTAAAAGAAGCGAAGTCGAAGGAGAATTTTATTGAAAAAGTCCAAGAGCTCATTTCAGAATTGCCAGAAGCTTCACAAAATGTATTTAAAGCATTTTTAGACTCTATTTAAATATTTAAACCAATTTTTTTTTTTAATATTATTGAAAATTTAATTGATAAATTTTGGATAATCGTAGATATTTTGAGAATGACAAGGGAATAGTTCCTATTATTTTATCATGTCCTCATGGTGGGTATAAAAAGCCAAGAATTATCCCAACTAGAGAAAATGGAATTATAATCCCCGATAGAAACACGTATATTATAGGAAAAGGAATTGTTCAAGCTTTAAAAGAGAAAAAAATTGATATTTATTACATTTTCAGTAAGGTCCATAGGTGTAAGATTGATTTAAACAGACCACCTCGGAGTTCCATTACGTTTAATCAATCTTCTAAAGTAGCTAAAGATGTATATCACTATTATCATGATAAGATCTTAGAATTTACCCAGGATTGCTTAAAATTTCACAAAAAGTGTTTGTTCATCGATCTTCATGGTTTTACAAAACCACATAAATACTATCCTGACATTATTTTTGGTAATATTTTCGGCAACACGCTCACAATAAAAAATAAACTCAAAAATTTAAAACTGAGTGGTTATTGGGGTTTTTCTCAAATAATAAAAGAATTATCAAAACATTTTTCTTTAAATGATGGATTAAGTCCAAGTGAATTTAATCTTCCCTTTTCAGGAGGTTATATTACGCATCAATTTAATAAAAAAGATAGAATAAATGCTTTTCAGCTTGAAGTAGCGAAACATATTCGCTTAGATTTAAAATTAATTCAAAAATTTATTAAAGACTTTGTATTAGCAATCATTAATTGTTTAGAATAATTTATTTTAAATGAACATGACAATAGAAGTTGCAATTGCTCAAATGGAAATTTGGGATGGAGATAAAGAAAGAAATCTAAATAATGCATTAAAGATTTTAAAATCTTTATCGAACTCAGAAAAATTACCCGATATTGTATGCTTTCCAGAATTATTTACAACGGGTTATGATTTAAAGAATTCGCAAGAACACGCTGAGATATTTCCAGGATATACTATAAAACAAATTATTGAAATTTCTCAAAATAAATTTGTTGTTCTTGGAACAATTCTCGAAGTTGAGAATGGGAAATTCTACAACACAGCATTTTTAATTGGTAAAAATGGAAGTTTAATAGGCAAATATCGTAAGGTACATCTTTTTAAACCAATGCGAGAAGATGATTTTTTAACGCCTGGAAATGAAATTAGTATTTTTTCATTGGCTGATTTTAATAATTTTAAAATAGGAATTGCAATTTGTTATGATTTAAGGTTTCCAGAATTATTTAGGTTAATGGCCTTAAAAGGGGCTCAAATCATCTTTCTTCCTTCTGAATTTCCAAATCCAAAAAGAAAAATCTGGAAGACTCTCATACGTGCAAGGGCAATCGAAAATCAAATTTATGTTATTGGTATAAATCGTGTAGGAAAAGGAAAGAATAATGATTTTTTTGGATGTTCTATTGTGTCAAATGGCGAAACTCTCGAGCAATTAAGTGATAAACCAGAAATTAAAGTTTTTTCAATTGATTTAGATAAATTAAATTCAATTAGGGAAAAAATCCATGCTCTAAAAGATCGGAGAACTGAATTATATTAATGAAAATTGGCGGAATTATTGATATTTCAACAAAGGACATTCCTCATAAATCTTCAATGGTCATTTTTACTGTAGGATGTAATTTTAAATGTGAATTCTGCCACAATAAATATTTATTGCAACCCCATATTGGTAAATCCTATACCATTAAAGAATTAATTAAAATAATTGGTAGTAATTCACTAGTTAGTGGTGTAAGTGTCTCCGGTGGAGAACCCACTTTACAAGAGGATTTATTCGAGTTATGCTTGGAAATTATCAACACCGGAAAATATATTAGCATTGATACAAATGGCTCTAATCCTGAAGTGATTAAGAAGATTGCTCCTTACATTAATAGAATAGCATTAGACCTAAAAGGACCAATGGAACAAGATAAACTTGACAAAATCACGGGAGTTAAGGTGGAGATCAGTAAAATTAATGAGACAATTGAATTTTTAAATACTCGGAAAGAAATTGATTTTGAAATCAGGACCACTTATGTTGTAAACTTATTAAGTAAGGAGGATTTAGAGGAAATAATTAACTTTCTTAAAGAAATTAAGTTTAGGGGCAATTTTGTATTACAACAATATCAATTTTTTGAGGGAGTCGGTGAGCAATTCAAAGAAATATTTCAAAAGCCAGAGCATGATGCGTTACTTGAACTCTTAAAACCATACAAGGATAAGGAATTCCCTTTTAAAATATGTTTAAGAGATGATATTGTAGGATATTGCAATATTGATAAATTGATTGATTAAATTGGTATAAATATGAACGATAATAAAATATAAGACCAAATAAAATCTTTTATAGATTGTAAGACTTGCTTGGATGGTTGTGATACTTATGCTGTGACTCAAAACATTTTTCAATCTCCAAATGGAAGGTTAAGAATTGCAGAAAAAATATTTAATGATCAAGAAATCTCGAAAGATGAGCTTACTGGAATCTATACGTGTACTTTATGTGCTGCTTGTGATTTAATCTGTCCAGAAGCAATTAACATTACCAATATAATACATTCCTCAAAAATAAAATTAGTAGAGGTTGGTAAGGATCCTTTAGAAATACATAAAAAAATAATTCAAGGGATCATAGAAAACGATAATTCGGTAGGGGGCAAACCAGAAGATCGATTAAATTGGCTACCTGAAAAATATAGAGAAACCGAAACCTTTGAAAAAAAAAGAGACTAATACCCTACTATTTTTAGGATCTATGTCTTCATTCCAAGTGAAGGAAAGTACCTCTGCTCCTTATGAAATATTGAAAAAAGCAGATCATAATATTAAGATTTTCAAAAAAGAACCTTGATGTGGTGAATATGTCTATGCTACAGGAAATGATAAATTAACCAAGAAGATTTTTGAAAAAAATATTAATTTATTTAGGAAATATCATGTTAAAAATTTAAAAGTCACATGTGGGGGGGTGCCTATATGCTTTTAATACGGTTTATCGAAAAAATTTTAAAGATTATGATATAAATGTCCGACATGTTGTTGAAGTTATTCATAAACTGG
>JAEOTJ010000222.1 GCA_016839905.1 Promethearchaeota archaeon
AATAATGATTTAAGAAAATCAACTGAATTAAAGCAAAAGTTCTAGTTAAATGGGGTATCTTATAAACAAAGATTTAAAATAAATGCATAATGATATTATCTAACTTTCGAAGTTGAGTTTTAAATAATTAAGGAATGTGTCCTCAAATGGAAGATCAAGAAAAGATAAAAGAAAAGGAGAAATTCTAAATGATAAAAAGTTATTTTAAATGAACCAAAATCATTAAAATATAAAAAAGTAAAAAATTAAAGTGCTCTTCTAACCAATTCTGACACATCAAGGGCTTCAATTTCATTATTTTTTATATTTGTCTTAAATTGGTTTAAACAAAAAGGGCAACAAGAAACAATTGCATTAGCTGAAGTTTGTTTTGCCTCTTCGATTCGCTCATCTGCAGAAAAGCTAGATAAATCCTTAAATGCTGAACGTACTCCTCCACCTGAACCGCAACACCAAGCATTATGCCTATTCCGAATCATTTCTACGAGTTCAATTCCAGGTATTTTCTTTAATAAATCTCTAGGTGGTTCATATATCCCCATATGCCTTCCAATATGACAAGGATCATGATAAGTAATTTTCATTTTAAGACTCTTGTTAAAGGTTAATTCGCCACTTTTTAACTTATCTAATAAAAATTCGGGTAAATGAATGACCTCTATTCCGTGGCTCAGTCCAAATTTATTAGGATATACGTCCTTTAATGTCCTATAACACCCTGCACAGGAGGTTATGATCTTTTCAATTCCAGCATCCTCAAGCTTTTTTACATTTACTTCAGCTATTTTCCTTGCTTTTTCAGTTTGCCCAGTCATATAGACGGGAGATCCACAACAACTTTCGTCATTTAAAATTTTAAAATTAATTCCTAATGAATTTAATAATTCCGTCGTTGCAATCGCTACATTTTTTTCCCTATAACTTGATGTACATCCAACAAAATATGCTATTTTTGTGTCCGCGGTTTGTTTAATTGTTGAAGGTAACCAGTTTAACCTATCAGCATGTTTTTCTCCATATGGGTTCTTTTCATTCATAATAAGTTCAGTATATCGTTCATGTTCTGGCATGGGTCCAAAACCAGCATTAACAGCTTTTTCTCTTATTGCCATCAACCATTCGCCTGCATAGGTGTGGATCTCTGGTATCTGACATTGCTGGATGCAAGCCAAGCAAGCAGAACAATGATAGAAAATCCTTGCTAAATTCTCAGTCCATTTAAGCTTGTCATTCGTTAAAGCCCATATGAGTAAATTTTTTCCTCCAAGATAATAAGCTTCAAATTTTCCAAATTCTCCTGAAGGGCAGATTCGTGACCATGCAGCCTCTTGGTATGCGGTCCTGCAAGTACCACATTTTCCGCACTGATATACAATATCCTCATAATGTTCTAATTTTTGGTATCTATTAGGATTATGATTTTCATATTTAGTTCTAACTTGAATTATACCTTTCCCTTCAATATATTTAACTTTTTTTTTTCTTGCTATACTAAGCACCTCCAAATCCGTGTCCAGGATTCATTATATGATTGGGATCTAGGAGTTCTCTGATTTTTTTAATGAGTTCTTTCGTTGTTGGCATGATCTTTTCTGCATATACGTCATGAGCCCATTTAGGTGCCTTATACATTACCACGCCATCTATTGTCTGAACTTCATTATGAATTTCCTTTAATACCTCCCGGGTAGATTCTATTTCCGTTTGATTGTTTTTGTTAAAATTTAAATTCGTACGAGAAACACAATAATGTCCCCCAAACATTATTCGTCCATAAAATTGTGGCACGCGTTCATGCTTAATAGCTATGTTTCTTGATAGCTCATAATATTTTACGATATCGCGAGTAGAACAATAACTGCCAATCCATTCTCCACCACCTCCTCTAGCATAATTCCAACATCCCCAAAGTTGAATTGGCATTGGGCCACCAAAAGCTGTTCGTACTGCAGAAAGATTTTGGAGATTACTTTCTTTACTAATATTCTCAATAGCTTCACATTGTGCCTCGTGTTGTTTTTCAGTATAAGCTTGTGTTGTTAGGAGACCATAGAAATCTGGTAATTTTGATTCTACGGCATCCAATGGCGCATTTTTTTCATTATATCCTAAAGAAGAATTAGCCCATCCATAATTTTGAATGATTATATCACAAATTCCTAGTCCTGCTTTTGAGAGCTTGAGTAAAAACGGAACACCTACTCCCATTGTCGGACCTATAAAACTATAATCCCTTCGATAAGGTAATTTTGGCCATAATTTTATTGCCGCTTTTGTGACAATTCCTGTGGTTCCTTCCCAACCGATAAATAATCCCGCCAAGTCTGGAAAAGGTTGCCTTCCATACCAGCAGTTGGAAACGCAACAAGACCCAATCTTTACTAAATCTCCTGAGCCTAACACTGCTTCCAATCCATTAATAAATTCAGCACCAGTACCGCCTATCATCCCCAAATCAAACATCCCATAACATAGACAAGAAGGAATCACACCCGTGCCAGGAGGGGACCAAGTAATTCCTGCTCTTAAATCAGGATGGTATTTGTCAAGATATCCCTGCAAGTCGGCCCAGGTTATTCCACCTTCAACTAAAACATACATGTCATCCTCATTTACTTCAAGTACTCTATTTAACCTTCTCAAGTCAACTACAATCCCTCCTTTTAAGGGAGTTGCACAGGATCCAAAATTTATCCCCGAAACCCATGGAACAACTGGAATTTTATATTTATTTGCTATTTTTACAATTTCCTGTACTTCCTCAGCAGAACCTGGCATTATTGCAATATCACACCTTCCTTCGGGTTCTGCGGTAATAAAATCGTGATGATATAAGAATTGCATCTCAGGCTGGTTTGAAACATATTTTTCTCCAATAATCTTCTCTAATTCAAAAATAACAGTCGCATTATCCATTTTTCGCTCATTTTTACATTTAATTTGATTTATAAAACTATATTTTATTTTTAATTTTAATGATTTGTGATTAATTTCTATATTGTGTGTATAACAAAATATGATTCTTCTTAAGTAATAAAATTGTGTATTTCCTCTCTAAATAGTTATCCTTCTATATTGTTTAAAGCATTTTTTTTTATCTTATACACAGAATATAAGAATTAATCCTAATTCTGCTTTTTTTACCTTTATTATTTTTAAATTTTCAGCTTTTTATTGTTCTTCATTTATTTGCTTTATCTCTTCATATTTTTCTAGGTATGGCTTCAAAATTTCTTCTTTCAATTGGCTTTTCTTTTGTTCTTTTATTTCTTTTACTTTATCAAATATTTTCCATAACTTTTCTGAACTTGACTTACCATCTAAAACATCGTATAGTTCATATTTAGAAAACATATCATTTCCGAATATTTCTAAATTATTGTCATCTTGAAGATTTTTTATTATCTTCTTTAATTCTTTTTCTCTATTATTCAATGATTCTATTTCTTCTATATTTTTCTTGAAGTTTAAATCCATAACTTCTTTAATCATCTCTTCAGATTCTTTGGTAGTTAAAGCTTTAATTTTTTGAGAAATTTCATCTTCAAAAACCATCCTATTTTTAAAAAGATTTTCTATTTCATTTCTTAGAATATATGTATGTTCCTGGTCAATATTTTTGCTTTCCTCCATTTCAAGTATAAAATGATATATCAATTCTTCTAATATATCACGGGTCTCATCGTATTTTTTTTCCATTTCTTTTAACTTAATTACCAATTTTAAAATTTTATTTTCTATGGTAATATATTTTTTTTTTTATTATTTTTATTATTTTCTTGCTTAATTTAGAATACTTACTTGGCTTCAATAAGTTATCTTAGTATTTATTTTGGATTTATATTTGTGAATGCAGTTTGATGAAATCATTTTATATGGATAAAGAATTGAAATGAGTGTAAAAAAACAATTTCCTGCATTTTTCACTACAAAAACGCTCTCACTTTCTCTTTAATTTTTCTTGACGGGGGTTTTAAAAGAATCTTTTCTTTCCCCTCAATTTTTCTTCATCTTCTTTCATGGAGTACTTCTCTAAACTTGAAATTGGCGTTGTAATTCTATATGAACACCATTCTTTAAAGAGATACCTGCAATATTGGCAATCTTTTTTATTAATCTAACCTCACCTAATCATTAATCAATAATAATGTCATGATGTTCAAAATTAAATATCAATTTCTTATTATAAACTTCCAAAGATTTCTTTAACAATTTTAGGAAAGGTTTTGGTTTTAAATCTATTAATTCATTGAATTTGTAAAATAATAAAGCAGATTTTAAACTTTCATAGCCAAATATCAATGTATTTTTATTATTCTTACCCTGAATTTCAAAAAAATCATTTCTACTAATTATAATTTTTGATATTTCACCGACGTGTGATATTATTTCTTTTTTATGGTTCTCAAACATGTTGGACATTTCGGATTTGATTTTAAATATTTTCTTTTCCATTTCTTTTATCTTTTTTATTATGCAATAAAGGGTGACTCCTGCCACGAGACCTAAACGAGCAAGGTTAAAAAATAAATAGTGGGTAAAGCAAAATCAGATCATAATGTCTTATACTAACCAAAAGATAAAAATCCAGAGCGTGGCAGGAGTCAAGATTAATTATTCTTTTTGTTTTCTTTTTCCATTTTTAATATAATTCCTTTATTTTGGGATTTAATAGATCTCGAAATTTTTTAATTCTAATCATTGATAATTAAACATGTTAAATAATCTATTTAAATATTATGAATTATTATTCAAAATAAAAGATTTAAAAAATAAAATAATAGAGATTATATTTCATGAATTCATTAACTTTCAAGATTCATGTTGTTTTTGATAATAAATGTGCTAAAAAAGGTTTTTTAACTGGTTTTGGTTTTTCAGCGTTAATTTATAACCATCTAACGCAAAATTTTATACTTTTTGATACTGGAGGAGATGCTGAGGTTTTAATTCATAATATCAAAAAATTTAATGTTGATATTAAGGAAATAAAAAAAGTCATTATTTCTCATGATCATTTTGATCATTCTGGGGGTTTAGATGGAATTTATAGAAATAATCCCGAAATTGAGATTTATATTCCCCAAA
>JAEOTJ010000223.1 GCA_016839905.1 Promethearchaeota archaeon
ATAATTAATCTACACAGTAAAATGGAAGAAAATAAAATTGAGATAGCGGGGCAGACTATTTATAATATGGATTGTTTTAAAGCTTTCAAACTCGTTCCAGACAATTCCATTCAACTAATTTTAACATCACCGCCGTATAATTTAGGTGGCTTTCATTCTGACAGCCTGAAGAGAAGTTATGTGGGGTATGATGATAAATTACCCGAAGAAAAATATCGTAATTTTATAAAAAAAATGATTAAAGAATCTTATAGGATTTTAAGGGATAATGGCTCGTTTTTTCTTAATATGAAAACTCGCATTATCGAAGGTGAAGCTATCCCTCCTTATTGGATACTTGAAGATAATCCTTTCCATTTAAAACAGGAAATCATCTGGCATTATCCATCAACTGCTAATGTTGATAAAGTGCGGTTTTTTCCTCTATTTGAATATGTATATTGGTTTATAAAAAATAAGAAAAATTTCTTTTTTAATGAAGAATGGGCATTAATAGGCAACGTGTGGCGTATCAGTCATGTGACCGATAGAAGTGAAACAAAAATCTTAATTAACGGCAAGGAGGTAAAACATCCAGCTCCATTTCCAACCCAACTTGCTCAAACAATTATCTTGGCATCAACTAGTCAGAATGAAGGGGAAAATGAAGTTCTTGACCCTTTTCTAGGTTCTGGCACGACGTTAAAAATATGCCGAAAATATAATCGAAAGGGCATTGGATTTGAAAAGTACTTTAAAGAATACAAAAAACTAATCTCTAATAGAATTCTTTCGGATAGGTTTCCAGAAAATACATTGTTAGAAATAAAGACTGAGGGAGGAATTAATAGAAAAGGAAAAACCAAATTTCAATCATGGGACAAATTTCTCTAACCTTTTTCACATAATCCTTATATAATTAGACCTTTATAGGTCTTTTGGAATACTTTTTCCGATATTTCCTATAAAGAAATTAACGAAATGCATTAAAGAATATTTATTTTCTTTAATTCAATTTTAAAAAATTGTTTGTCTTGATGACACGAAAATAATCCCTTTTAATTAGGTTTTTAAACGAAAAAATTAAATCTATCTTACTCGGAAGGATTCCATAAATTCGAATAAACATTGGATTTCGCCCTCTATTAAACTCAAGTAAGAGTTTAATTCTCTTCTTACTTATAAAAAACCATTCGAGTTTGAATAGTCCTTTCGGTTCTCTTTTCTATCTTCTCATCTTTAAGAGTATTTCTTATAATTATAGTGATTTCCATTAAGCAGAGAATTTAAATTTTCATAAATATAAATAATTATGAGTTAAAATAATAGCATCGTAAAATGAAAAAAAAATGTAAAAATTGCGGAATGCTAAGAGCAAAGAAGGATGTAGTTCTGTTAAAAGATAATACTATTTTATGCTTTTCCTGTTGGAATAAATTTATAAGACAAAATAGCTCTAAAAAATAGTCTTTTTTTAATGAATTAAAAATTAGAACTTGGCTAAGAATTGAATTGATTACTTTTTTATTTATAAGATAATAAATAAGTATATTTTGTCAAGTCAAACTCAGTGATTTTCACATCATCTTTAGAGGTCTCTTTTGGTTTTTCCTTCTTAATGAGGGGTATTTTTACTACAATTTTTTGCTCACAAAAATATAGATTATTATAGAAAATCTCATCATTACTATCAAAATCTATAAACTTCGTCAATAATGAAACTTCTTTATTTTTTATATGAGTTATCATAATAGATGCGAAAATTTTCTAAAATTATTATATCCTTTATATTTATAAACTTATTCAATTGTATATTAATTTAAATTTGAAAATTGTGGTATAATTATTTTACTAAATATGGTATTTATATGTTATGATTATTGTTCAAAAGAGTAATTGAAAAAGATTTTTTGTACTCAAAAAACTTTTTTTTAAAATAAAACCTGCTAATTTTGATATTTTTATAAAATAATAGAGAAATTTTCATTGAAAAATAATATATTAGAAAGATATTTAGAATTAGTTATAAAAGATTTATATTAAAAATCTTATTTTTAATATGTAATGTTAATAATTTTCAATCAATCAACAAAATAATAAAAATGATGAGAGCTAAAAAGATGTTAAATAGAAAGCAATTGAGATCACATGTAAAAAATGAATTAATTAGAGATAGTGAAAAAATAAGGGGGAAACACCTTTCTATATCCGAAGTGGTTGATGGAGCTCCTAAAATATATTCTATTAAAAGTATTTTTAGCTTAAAAAAAAAAATGAAAAATTTTTTTTTATTTTTAATAAAAAATAATTCAAAAAAGTCAAAAATTAGATATTTTTTAGCAATCTCCTTAGCCTCACAGAGTTCAGACTTGTTGGTTAGCCTTGCTGAAAGTTTTAAGAAGAAAAATAATGATTTAAAATTAATTCAATACTCAATTTTTCCAAGAAACTATAGAATTAATTTAATATTATTGAAAGAAATAAATTCAGTAAAAGATTATCAAAATTCAGTTGTGTTATTAAAGTCTATTCGAATTAAATTTAGGAAGAAAATGAACATAATTAAAGATTTAATAGAAAATGAATAATTTTTAAAGAAAAACACAATAATATTATTAAATATAATTTATATCTTATTTTAAAAATAAGTTTAAGCGTGTTTCATTATGTCTTTTAGGGAAAATACTGCGAAAATAGTAAGTACTCTAGGACCTGCATCAAGTTCCAAGGAAATGCTTAGGAAGCTCATCGATACTGGTGTCGACGTGTTTAGATTAAATTTCTCCCATGGAACTCATAAAGAGAAGCGAGAATTAGTAAAAAGAATTAGGGAAGTAGATGATTATATCGGAATATTAGCTGACATTCAAGGTCCAAAGATTAGAGTAGGGACATTTAAGGATGATAAAGCATATCCTTTAGGCATAGGGGATGAAGTAAAAGTATTTGAAAAAAAAATTGAAGGAGATTCAACTCAATTTTCCGTACCGTTAGCGGGATTTCTCAAGGGAATGAAAAAAGGTAATTATTTCTTCATTAACGACGGGATCATTAAGGTTCAAGTAAAAAAGATTGAGAAAGATTATCTTATCGGAGAAGTCATAGCCGGAGGAATGATTAGCAATAGAAAAGGTGTTAATATCCCTGCAGGGGAATTAAAACATAAGGTCCCTACTGAAAAAGATATCAAAGATCTTGAATTAATTGCTGAACTTGATCCCGAATTTGTCGCTATTTCTTTCGTTTCAGGGGCGGAGGATGTCCTTCACGTTAAAAAAATCCTTGAAAATTATGGAAACAGGGATATCAAGCTGATTTCAAAAATTGAGCGTCCAATTGCATTAGATTATTTTGATGAAATTTTAAATGTTTCTGATGGAATTATGGTGGCAAGAGGTGATCTCGGCGTGGAAATCGATCCTGATCAAGTGCCTATAAAACAAAAGGAAATGGTTTATAAATGCAATAAGGAAGGGAAACCCGTCATAGTAGCCACTCAAATGCTTGAATCAATGATAAAGAATCCAATCCCCACTCGTGCTGAAGCTAACGATGTTTTTAATGCCGTTTTTGATGGAACTGATGCTGTAATGTTATCTGCTGAAACTGCTGTTGGGGATCATCCCATCAATACTGTTAAATACATGAATCGAATTGCATTCACAGCAAATGAAAATATGCCGATTAGAATACCGGATGATTATGATAGCGACCGCCTCACCCACACACAAGTATTAGGACATGCAATTCACGCCTTAGCGAAAGAAATGGAAGAATTAAATTTTCGAGGAAAAATCTTAGTAATTACTCGTTCAGGGCTTGGTGCCAGAATGATCGCAAAATATCGTCCTCCCTTGCCCATTATTGCTATTACTCCAAATAAGAGAACTGCAAGGGAACTTAATCTCGTATGGGGAGTGCAACCCGTGCATATAGAGAATGTGGATTTCTTCAATCTAGATGCTGAAGAGATTATAGCTCAGGCAGTAAAAAATGCGGTAGATTCGGGGGTTCTATATGAAAATGAGCATGTAATCATTTTAATCGTTTCGAGAATGTTTCAACGTAGAGGAAATATCGTAGGCTTATATTATGTTGGGGAAATCCTCGAAAGTTTCGCCGAAAATGAAGAAGAATGAATATTTAATTTAATTCTAAAAAGTTATTAAATTAAATGAATTAGTAAAAAAATTTGATTAATAATTATTCTCTAATGAAATATAGCCATCTATTGGACATATTTTCTTTAAATAAATAGCCATATTTTTCAAGGATGTCGAGATATTTCAATATCGTGTTTGGATGCATATTTAGAGTATTGGAAAGATGAGTTTTTGTATGACCAATGTTATTATCCCTGAAGTAAGAAAGAATAATTTTACTTTTTTCCTTATTTGCATAATATAATGGTTCAACTTGTTCAACATTCAAGCTATAATCAAAATAAACAATATTATTTTCAATTTTTGTATATTTAATGTAGCCAAATTTCATTAGAACTTGTAAATGAAAATATATAACAGGTTTGGCAATGTTTAGATTACTGGCGATTGAATAAAAATAATGTCCGGGATTCTCTTTAATAAAATTATACAAATTCAATC
>JAEOTJ010000224.1 GCA_016839905.1 Promethearchaeota archaeon
AATGATGTACATGTCTACTATAGGTTTTGGCCTTGCTCTTGGAAATGCTTTCATTGCTTTATCTCGAATTAAAGACCTGAATAAATTTACCACCTTAGAAAGAAGTGCCCATAAACTTAACGGACGTATTGCGGCTATGATTTTTTATATATTATCCGCCATGTGTATTTATTTTGCTTTGTTGCCTCGGATAAATCCTGAGCGATATGGTGAATTATTATCGCCTACTGTATTTACTCATACTTTTATTGGTGGATTTATAGCTTTTATATTATTTACTATAAAGATTTTCTTCGCAAGATTTAAAAAAGATACAATTTACGCTAAAGGAAAAGTTCTTGGACCCATCGGAATTACGGGATGGTTTATTGCTTATTTTACAAGCAATATTGATTTCTATTTCTTCGCAAGTACAGCACAGGGTGCTCACCTACCACTCCCAGAATTAATGCCTAATTATTTAATCTCCTTGATTTATTCTTTTTCTATAGGATTTTTCATATATTTTTCAGTAAAAGCAATAAGTTATAAAAAATCCGGCGGATCTACACAAAAACAGACTTTACACGGTGTTGCAATGATTCTACATGGAATTACATTTGGATATGAAGGTAGTGCAAAAGAATTAATTGGAACACCCGTCCTCTATAAATATGTTTTTCCTAAAACATATCAATTTTTAGAACGATTCGCCCAAAAAATAGGTCTCGATCTTGAAGAATTGAAAAAACATAATTTAAATGAAGCGATGGATATTGTAATGAAAAAGTTTGCAGAAATAGGTATGGCTGAAAAGATCAAAATAGATTGGGTCTCCGATAGCGAATTTACTGTTGAATCAATCAATTGTTCCACCGCAGTTGTTAGATCCTATATGAATGAAGATGAATTAACGAATTCAATTTGTCCTTGGGCGATTTTAGCCGCAACAATCGTGAATTCCTTGACAGGAAAGGATTTAGAGATTAATCCAAGCGAATTCAATAAGATAGGGTCCAAAAGTAAGTTAAAAATCTTGGATAAAGAAAAGTAGAAATAATTTTTGTATTTTTATTGAATATTTATTAAAATCTTTCATACTTTTTCCTAAGATTATCATACTCAAGATTGCTCATTTTTTACCCATTTTTCATATTAGTTTAAGAAATTTTCATATTATAATGTAAAACAGCAGACTTTAAATATTGGAATAATAATTATATTATTATAAAAATAAAACTTTGGGTTGTAAAAATATGAAAATAGTAAAAAAGAAAACAAAAACTACCTCCACCTCCTGCAAAAGTTGATCTGATATCCAGATTAGCGGTGACTGTGGGACAAGCTGTTAAATAAACCTAAACTTATTTCTTTTTTTTTTTACTTTCTCAAAAATTCATTTCCAATCATCTAATGAATCTTTATTCAACTTCTTCAATATAAGTTAAAAATAGAGATATAAATTTAAGACTCTTTACCTTTAAATATTCGACAAAATTAAAATTATTATCTTTAAATTTTAATAATAATATCTAAACTATAAAAAATTAGAGAGATCTTTATGAAATACGATTGTAAAGTTATTGAACAACTCGCTCAACCTGCTTTATCTGTCCGAACACGGTCATCTGTAGAAAAAATACCCCAAATATTAGGAGAAACCTTTAATATGATAATGCAATATATAACTAGTTTAGGAGAACAGATGACAGGGGCACCCTATGTTGCATATTATAATCTAAATATGCAAGATTTGGACATTGAAATTGGAATCCCCGTATCTAAAAAATTACCAGATAAGGAAAATATTAAAGCAAGTGAGATGCATGCAGGAAAATGTGCCACAGTTTTACATATTGGACCTTTTAGTGAGATGGAATCCACCTATAATGCCCTTAATAAATGGATTGAAGAAAATGGATACGAAGCAACGGGAGTCGCATATGAAATTTATATAGATGATCCAAAAGAAACGCCCATAGAAGAATTAAAGACCCAAATAATGTTACCTCTAAAATGAGTAAATTATTAATCATTTTAGTAAAATTTTTTTTTTATATTGCTCCTTTAAAAACCTTAAGTATTTTTTTGTATTGTCGTTCTAATTATTCCATAATTCTTCTTAAATTAAACTTAATTAAACAATATTTTATTATGAGTTAAAAAGCAGTATAAAACTAAAAAAATATAAATAAAAAAATCCTTCAAAAAAGCGATTTCTTCTTATTTAGGAGGCGAAAGAACTATCTCCATTGAGCTTACATTATTTTCGCGGTCATCCTCGCCCTTAAGTTGCTCCGTAGTAATTTGAATATCTTTATATTCGACTCCTTTCAAAAAATTGTTTTTTAAAATCTCGCATATATCGACTGCGTGTGAAATCGCTCTGCCGCGAGCCTTTACAGTACAATCTTCTCCTTTATTCAAGACCATCATCACCGCCATTACATAATTCATCGTAGGACGACGTCCAATAAAGACAGCGTTCTCTTGACCAGGTTCCTTTTTTCCTTTTTTAGACATTTTCTATTTTCTCTGAATTGTTTTTTTTTTAATTCACTATATAGGTTATAAGAAAGGAAAAAGGAAAAGAAAAAAAACTTTATCTTTTTTTTATACTATTTTTTTTTTATCCCATATAAAGCTAATATTCGACTAGCTATTGATATTAAAGTAAATATTAAAAAACAAGTTAAAATATGAAATGTAAAATGTGCTTCAATATCAATTAAAGTTATCACTAGCATGCCAAATAAGAAGGTTCCATAATATTTTCCTACAGGATCATAAATAGGGCCATCAATTTTAGAAGTAATAAGAAATTGTACAAATAAAAGAATTACAGCAATTAATACCCATAAGGGATAGATTTCCTTTATTGTAAAAGCGACAATTGTAAAAAAAATACAAGAAAAATCTCCAAAAATATCAAGATGACAGCCTAATTTAGAAGAAACATCTAATTTACGAGCTAAATTGCCATCTAATATATCTGAAAGGATATCCAATATAAAAAATGTAAGAGCTAAATAGAATTGTTCAATTAGAATTAAAATGAAAAGAAATAGAGAAGTTATTATCCTATAGAGACTAAGAAGGTTAGGTAAGTAATTTTTTAATTGAAAATCCTTAGAATCTTGAAGCATATTAAACTATATCCTTTCCTGCTTGATAACTGATTTGGGAGGCATCTCCACCTTCATTATTTATCATGAATAACACCAAGGAGCTAACCACTGTTCCATTTACATCATTTACCATACTTTCCATTGAATTTAGAGCCTTATTCGATTGTCCAGAAGTTACTATTACTGTAATGTTCTTTTTTTCTAAATTACCCAATTTTTTAAAATAAGTTGTTACTGAAGGATGAGGTTTTCCTCCGTATGTTGGACTCCCAAATACTAACAAATCATAACTAGATAAATCTGTTGGCGTTTGAGAGCTTATAGTCGTAACATCAATTCTCCAATCATCATCCTTAAGTCCTTCTATGAAAGCGTAAGTCATATCTTTTTGAAATGAACTAATTCCTGGCCTATAGGCAACAAAGGCTTTTCCAGTAGCACCATCAGGATTTATTGTTTCAACATCGCTTACAATATCCGAACTTAAGAATAAAAATGAATAAACCCCAGCTATAGTCATGGAAATAATTGAAAGTAACAGAAGAGATAATGCGATTTTTTTCTTGGTTGAGTAAGTAGAAATTTTTCTTTTTATTCTTTTCATATCAATAATGAATATAGATTTGTTTTATTACTAATTATAAATTAATCTAATAATTAAAAAAATACGGAGTCCAATTTTTAGAGATTGACATAAAAAAAAAATAAAATTTGTATAATCTTAATCTTTTTATTCTTATGAATTATTTATCTTATTATGAATACAAACTTCTATCCGTATCTTCCAAGGCATATAACTCTTAGAAGGTATGAAGAAGTACATATTTATGATTTAAAAATCGATGAGTCTTATATAATTGATGAGGAAGCATATTCGGTTTTGAAACTCGTTGATGGTCATACATCTTATCAAGACATTACGGATAAATATCCTAAAGAAAAACAAGGAGAAGTTATTGAAGCTTTAGAAACTTTTCAAGAATTAGGGGTTATCTTAGATAATTTAGAAGAGGTTGAGAATGTTAACATAATAAACTTGACATATCAAAATTTACCTGAAATCAATCCATTTAATCCCCCTTATTTAAAATTTTTAATGATTAATCTTACTGAAAAGTGTAATCTGGCATGTAAGCACTGTTATATTACAGATAAGAATCTAATTGACTTTCCACTCGAAGAATTGAAAAAAATCATTCAAGAATTTAATGAACTACAAGGGATAAAGCTTGTTTTAACCGGAGGGGAGCCTTTTCTATACTCAAAATTAAAAGAATTGCTGGAATTTTTAATAGATATTCCATTGCAGAAGATTTTCTTATCTAATGGAGTCTTAATAAAAGATTATATGGATACTTTAAATTTAATTAAAGAAAATAATATTGAAGTTTATATAAGTATTGATGGTTTAAAAGAGTCACATAATGATTTTAGAGATGCGAATTGCTTTGATGACTCAATTGAGGGCATTAAACTGCTATTAGATAATGGGATTGATGTTTCCATTAACACGATGGTCCATAAACAAAATTTAAAAGATTTCGACGGTATATTAAAGTTAATAAAATCATTAGGAACTATTAAAAATTGGGCAGTTGATATACCTACTTTTGACGATAACACGCCTCAAGAGATTTTAGATAAATACAAGATTATTCCTGAAGAAGGGGGTCAATTTTTAAAAGATTATGGATGGGGGGTAATTTATGAATCAGAAGGAGAACCCGTAGATTATGCTTGTGGACCTTATTTAATGGCTATAGATGTCACGGGGGTAATTACTAAATGTGGATTTTTTACAGAAGAAAGTCCGGGTAATATCTTCAAGCTTGGTTTAAAGAAAAGTTGGGAAGCTATACAAAAAAGATGTAGTTGGAACATTTATGAGTTAGCTTGTGAAGAGAAAGATTGTGAATATCTCAAAGAATGTCGAGGGGGATGTAGATATAGGGCATTTAAAGATACAAGAAATATTATGGGAATAGATTTATATAAGTGCTGGCAATTTGGAAAGTTAAAATAATAAAATGAAAGATAGATTTTAAAAATAATATTAGAGGTTATATTAATGGATAAAAAACATGAGATAATCCGCACAGAAGACGATATTAGTCAATTAGATAGGCAAATAATTAACGCGGTCTGTCAAAAATGTAACTTTTACGCTGAAGATCAAGAATATTGGGAAAAAGAATATGAATGTGGCGCATATAAATTTATTCGCCAACTCCTTGAGGATAAAGTAATTATTATTGATGAAATCGAAGATGTTTTTAAAAAAATTGATCTTAATCCAGATAGAGATTTAAAAAAAAAAAAATAAATAAGTTATTTATCCTTTTTTAGCTTTACATCAGATCTTTGAATGCCTACTTCTTTACTACCAGGTATCGCTGTACCACATTGATCTTTTTTAGCCTCATTTGCTTTAAGAGCTTTATCTAATTCAGCTTCCAACTCATCATCTGATATATCTTTTTTATCTACCATAATAAATAATGAGAAAAGGGAATATAAAAAAATTTTTATAATAAAACATAAATTATGTTTCTTTAAAGGGATTATAATTATTTATGAATTTTCTTTGATAAAATCATAAACCGCTTGTTCCTTCCCAATGGGCCTTCTTTCAGGAACTATAATGTACTCCCTTTCTCCATCATAAAAATCAGGCTTTAAATATAAGTTACAAAAGCAAGCACCATACTCTTTTATGTCATCCGGAGCGTAATCACAGGGACATATGAGATCTCTATCTAATTCCCTCTTGCCACTCGTTAGTCGGCAAGGACAGGATTGATATCCAAGTGTTTTTTTATTCGAAACTAATCCTTCAATTAAGTTATTTAAAGTTTCATCATCTTTATTTAAAATCCAGTCGTTTTTTCCAAGGACCAACTTAATATATTCAATCATTCCTTCTTGCGTTTCCATATTCATCATGCTACACCTCTATCTAATAATTGTTGGAATTTATTAAGGTCATAACCAACTACATAATCTCCATTACCGATCATGAAAGGATATGAAATTCGCTCTTGATAATTTTTTCTTAATAAATCTAAGATAGCTGATTTTTGAGAATAAGATATTTTATCTAAATCTACATATCGATATTTAACATTCTGTTCATTCAACCAACGTTTACATTTCTTACACCACATACAAGTACTGAGAGTAAATATTATAATATCCCCGCTATCCTTTTTTCCATCTACTTTTATTGTTAAACCATCTATTAATTCTTCAATTGTCATTGTTATTCATTTTTTTAAAGAATTAGTAAAATTTATTCTTATGTTTTTTATTCTTGTTTTTTTATTTTAAATTTCCAATTAGGATCGATGCATTTTAAGGCTTCTTCAGTTAATATTTTTAAATTATCTTCGCAGGATTCGTATAAAATTCCCAATTGAGTCAGAGTACGTTTATCTCCGATCTTCATTAGACTTTCAACAATTAAAAATAAGCGCTGTTTATCTTGTTTTTCTTTATGTAATTCCCTTTTAAGAAACTCTACGATAGGAAGAGTAGCTTTAGCGTTTTTAATCCTCCCCATTGCTTCAATAATTCGATTAATTACAACATCATCTTTCTCTTTATTAAGAGCTTTATATAAGAGATTTATAGCCCTCCCATCACTGATGATACCAATCTGACGAGCAGCTTCTGCTCTAACTTCCCATTTTTCATCATTAAAAAGTTGAGAAATATATTTATTATATAATTGAGTTTGAGTATCTTGTTTCATCTTATTATCTAAAAGATCCTTCTTAAATTAGAATTTGATGGTTATATTTTAAAAATATAAGAGATGTCTATTTTATCAGAAATATCTGCATTTATGTTTTTTTATTTTAAATATGTTCTATTTTTTTCTTTATAATATAACAAATAATTTGATATTATACTGATTCTTCTTTTTTTATATTATATAAGAAAATTTGAATAGATTTCTTAATTTATCATGGTTGAACAATTACTCTGTATTACATATTTCGACTCAATTATTGGTCCAAACACGTTTTATTGTAGCAATCCTATTAATAAAACTGAGCATCCTAATTTAAAGAGAGTCCTTGAGTTTAATGAAGAAGAAGGGACTTTTATATTCAGTTATAGGCGGTGGCAAACTATTAATCACATATTTTATGTAGATTCAGAGTTAGCACGTGGAGGCAAGGAATTTGTAATGATATCATATTTATTAAGATCCTCATATTTCCGTAATGAGATTGTTGACGTCTTTAAATATTTAGAATCAAAAACTCCAATTTTAGAAGAGTATGCTTCAAAATTGAAAGGAGATAAAGATTTTTCTAAAATTTTACATCCGAGTAAAGATAGGTCAGTATCTTCAAAGTTAACTGATGAAGGTTCGGAAGAATTTCAAAATAATTTCAAAAAATTATTTTATAATTATTTTAAAAAATTATCTCCAGTTTCAGAAATTAATGCTTTATTAAAAACTAAAAGTAGTTTAAAAAAAATATTCATACTTGGCTCTCGGTATGCAGGAAAATCCACTTTTTTGAAAAATATTGAACAAGTACAATTTCTTAATCAAACGAATAATGATTTACCTACAAGGGTATATGATGTAATTATTGATAATATTGATATTTTAACATTTGATTGTATTGATAGAGACTTAGAGTGTGAAAAGTGTAAAAATTATGGAGGATGTGCTGAGAATGCTCAAGCATACATTGTAATGCTTGACGTATCAAATGAAGACACTTTTGATGAAACAAAAAATAAATTTCAAAAGATTATAAAAAGATATTCCACTCATGAAAAAAAAATTAATCCAATATTAATAATTGGGAATAAAATTAATAGTAAAGAGACAATTAATGTACATACGATTCATAAAGCATTTAATGTGAAGGATTTAAAAGACTCTGGTATTAAAATCAAATATTATCCCATAAATATTTTAAAGGATAAAAAAGGTATAATGACTGCGCTTCGCTGGTTAGTCAAGCACATGATATAATTTTTTTATCTTTTAATAGAATTCTATAAATTTTTTATTCAAATATCATAATTATGACAGAAATACAAATTCCGATTGTTATAACGAAAATAGGTTGTTCGAGATGTGTTGAATTTAAAGAGTGGATGAAAGAAAATGATATACCTTATGTAGAAAGAGATATCGAAGATCAATCTTTCGTAGAGCAATTAGTAAAAGATAAAAACTTTATTTCAACTTTTTGCGATTCTGATGGCTGCTTTGTTAATACTCCTGCTGTGCTTTACAAAGGAAAATATTGGTTTAAGGAATTATGGGGGATATCTGGTTTAAATAAAAGAAAAGCTAAAAAATTATTTAAGAAGAAATAGACTTTTATTTATTTGAATTCTGCCATCCTTTTTATTATCTTTTGGATTGATCGGAGACCCTCGTCGTCTTGCTCGACACCTTTTTTACCTAAATCTTTAGTCCATAAACAAGCCCCAAGATTTGTTCCAAATGCTCCTCCTGAAATAGAGATTATATGATTTTGTTGGTAAAAATCTAAAATTGTTCTAATTGCAATTTCTTGACCGCCACTTCTATCACCCCCTACAGCAATCGCTGCCCCAATCTTATCTTTAAATACGTTAGGATTCTTAGCAACTAATGCTCGACAACGGTCCATTACAGTTTTTAATTGTCCAGAGATATTTCCTTGAAAAATCGGGGTTCCAAATAACAAAAATCTAGTATTTTCTAATTTTGGATAGAGATCTTTTAGATTATCCACGTGCATGCATCCTTTCTTTTCCCGAATGCAATAATCACAATGCAAGCAAAATTTAATGGTCTTACCTTTAACCGTCCAAAACTCTGTCTCAAATCCAAATTTTTCCGCAGCATGATCTAATGCATATTTAATGGCATATTCAGTTCCTTGATTTCTTGGACTTCCACATATTCCTATAATAAGATTTTTATTTTCGACCATAATTAATTTAAAATATTTTTTATTTTTTCAATTCTTTTGCTTTTTCTAATATAAAATTATAATACTTCTTTTCCATCCATAATCCCAGTTCTATCATTTTATTTAGAATATTATAAAATTCATTATAAGATGTAAGAATATTATTTTCTAATGCATCAAGAAGGATTTCAGTACTCCATTTTGTACTAATACCTTTTGATTGAGCAATTTCTCTTGCCATTTTATCATTAATTAATAGAATATCAGCTTTTAATTCAAGATATAGAGCAATAGCATATGCCTCACCCCTACCTAGATCTCGTGTTAATTTTAGAGCAATTTCTTGATATTCTTCTTGTTGGGGATCTTTTATAATCAACCATCCTTCTTCTTTAGCACGTACTTCATATTTTATATCGATAGGTATTTCTTTTTTAGGCTTAGAAAGTGGATCTGTTAATTCCTCCCAAACTGCATTAGGTATAAAAACTTGAGAGTATAAATCTTTTAAAATTGAAATATTGCCTGTCTTGGCAAAATATATGATAGGAGATGTATCAGAAATTACAATCATTTTTAAAATTTTAAATATGGATTGGAATCCGAGCTTTTGAACGAATCATATCAAAATCACGAAAAGATAAGCGAGCAATTTCAGTAGCTTTACCAATTGAGATTTTACCTCTCATATATAATTCCAATGCATCTTGAATTACTTTCGGTAAAGAATTAATATATTCCCAATCAATTGGTTTCATTAAATCCTCATTATCAAACCAATACTTCCTCAAATCGCTTTTTTGAACCATAGTAATTCACTTACTTTCTATCAATTATTAATAATCAAATTAGGTATTTATTATTATGTAGGGCTTTTTATCTTATCAATATAAAAAAGATTTTAAAAAATAATAAAAAGTCTTACTTTTAATAGGCTAAAACTCTATCTGAAATCCAACCTTTTCGGTAGCATTATCTAATGCATATCTAATCGTATATTCAGTTCCTTAATTTCTTGGACTTCCACATATTCCCAGAAGTAAGTTATTTTTTCTCATTCATTCTTACTCAAGTTAAATTATGTGGATCTGTTTTCTATTATAAATAATTATACAAAGAATTAAATAGAAATCAACCTTGAAATCAACTTGATAATAAAATTGAATTTCTAATATTTAGAGTGAATAAAAAATGGAAAAAAACAGAATGTCATACTATGAATCTGTTCAAAAAGTATATGAAAGGATAAAAAAAGATGGGATGACTAATATATGGGATCGTTTCGAAGCACAAGGTTTTGGTGGAGATCCAGATAAGAGATGTCCCTTCTGCCTAAAAGGCGCTCGCTGTGACCTATGCTCAAATGGACCATGCCGTTCTGATGCGTCAATAGATAAAAGAGGCGTGTGCGGGATGACTGCTGATGGAATGGCAATGAGAATGATGTTGCTTAGAAATGTGATGGGAGCATCAACTTATCATTATCATACTGAAACAACAATAAAAACTCTTAGGGCAACAGTAGAAGGAAAAACACCCTTCAAAATCTCAGAATCCGAAAAATTAAAGAGTTTTTCGGAACGTCTTGGATTAGATACTTCAGGATCTGAGAAAGATATTGCAATTCGTTTATGTAATTTTGTAAAGGAAGATTTTAATCGCCCCTACAACGAGCCAAGCATAATAGTTAAAGCACTTGCTCCAAAAGAAAGACTTGAAATATGGGAGAAATTGGATATTCTTCCGGGAGGTATTTATGGAGAAATGATGCTTGCAACAAGTTCTTGCTTGACAAATATCGATGGATATTATGTAAGTTTAGCACTTAAAGCCATGCGTTTAGGAATCTCAATGGCTTATCAAAGCCAAATAGTAAATGAATTCTGTCAAGATATCTTATTTAATATTCCAAGACCTCATAAAATGAGAGTTGATCTTGGTGTATTAGACCCTGACTATGTAAATGTTCTTCCAAATGGACATGAACCATTTTTAGGCTTTGCAATGGTTCAAGTAGCCCGAAAATCAGAGTGGCAAGAAAAAGCTAAAGAAGTTGGTGCAAAGGGAATAAGAATAATCGCAAATATTGAAACTGGACAGGAAATGATACAGAGATGGGAAATGGATGATGTTTTTTATGGATTTACAGGGAATTGGATTGCTCAAGAAGCCATATTAGCAAGTGGATGTGTAGATATCTTTGTTGCTGATATGAATTGTTGCATGCCGATTGATCCAATTTATGCTGAAAAATATAAATTTAAACTGATACCCGTGAGTGAAGTTGTAGCATTCGAAGGAATTACTGATAGATTAAATTATATCCCCGAAGAGGCGGAACAACAAGCAGAAAAGTTGTTACAAATGGCTATAGATAATTTTAAAGAGAGAAAAGCGAATATTGAACCTGTAAAAGGATTAAATATGGGGGAAGCGATCGTTGGATTCTCTACTGAAAGCATTCTTGAAGCACTTGGAGGTACGTTAGACCCATTATTAGATGCCATTAAAGATGGGGCAATTAGAGGAGTTGCAGGACTAGTTTCATGTACTTCTCTAAGAGATTATGGTCAAGATGTACACACAATCGAGATCGCTAAAGAATTGATTAAAAGAGATATACTAGTATTGTCGATGGGGTGTGGAAGCGCCGCCGTGCAGGTTGGAGGACTTTGCATACCAGAAGCTAAAGAACAGGCAGGACCTGGATTAAAGGCAGTATGTGAAAAACTAGGAACGCCCCCAATTCTAAGTTTTGGAACATGTACAGATACAGGGAGGATTGCAGATTTAGTTGCTGCGGTTTCAGATGCTTTAGGAGGTGTCCCCATACCAGACCTTCCAGTAGTAGCAGCAGCTCCTGAATACATGGAACAGAAAGCTACGATAGATGCAGTTTTTGCTTTAGCGTTTGGTTTATATACATATGTTAATCCAGTACCCACAGTTACCGGCGGTCCTAATCTTGTAAAGCTGTTAACGGAAGATTGTAAAGATGTAACAGGGGGAATACTTCATTTAGAGACAGATTCAAAAGAAGCTGCTGATGCAATGTTGGAACATATAGAAAACAATCGAAAAAAACTTGGAATTTAAATTATTAACACTATTTTTTTATTAAATATTTCTTATTTTTATATTAAAAAGAAAGAATATAAGTTCTATATTATCTAATTAAATTTTATGGAAACACATCAATTAAAACCTAAAGTCTCCATCATTGGATCTGGCAATGTTGGAACGAGATATGCATATTCGCTAATTATAAAAGGATTAGCACGTCAAATTGTCATGATTGATATTAATAAAAAGCGATTAGAAGGAGATGTAATGGATCTCTCTCATGGCGCTCCTTACGTTCCACCAGTGGAGATTGTGTCAGGTGATTATCCTGATATTAAAGATTCGGATCTAATTGTCATAACTGCTGGTCGAAACCAGACACCACAAGAAACGAGATTAGATCTCATTAAAGATAACATTCAAATATTTCAAAAGATCATTCCGGAGATTGTAAGAATAGCTCCTTCAGCACTTCTTTTAATAGCTACAAATCCTGTGGACATTCTATCTTATGCCGCTTATAAGATCTCGGGAAAGCCTTCAAATCAAGTGATTGGCTCAGGTACAGTATTGGATACTGCTAGGTTTAGGTACTTACTTGGCAAGTGTTGTAATTTAGATGCTCGAAACGTACATGCATATATTCTTGGGGAGCATGGAGATACCGAGTTTGCAGTTTGGAGCAGTGCGATGATAGGTGGGACGGCAATAAAAAAATATTGTTCAATATGTGAAATTGCTAATGAATGCGATCCCGAAAGAAAATTAAATGGGATTTTCGAGGAGGTTAGAGATTCCGGCTATAAGATCGTTGAAAGAAAAGGAGAAACATCCTATGGGATAGGACTGGCACTTGCTCGAATAACGCAAGCAATCCTTCATGATGAACATACGATATTACCTGTTTCGATATTAATAGAAGATTATTTAGGGATAAATGATGTTTATTTAAGCTTGCCCGCAGTATTATGCAAGAATGGAATAAAAAAGATCCTTCAGATTGAATTTAATTCTGAAGAACAAGAAAAATTCAAGAAGTCAGCGCAAAAAATGAAAGAAATGATTAAAGAGATAGATTTAAACTAAAGGATTATCAATGCACGTAAATAGATCGAGCTTAGCCAGGGTTAAAATAAAATTTCCGGATAAATTATGGCTTTCTGAAATTTTTAAGAAGTTTCCTGATATAAAAATTGAGATTTTAAATTTCCTACCCTATGATTTAGAGAAATCCATCGGAAATGCAATAATTGAAGTTAAGCATTATAATATAGGCTCCGTAATCACAGAAATAAAAAACCATGCATCTATATTTGAATTTAGCGTTTTAGAGCAAGAAGAAAATCAGATTAAAATCAATGTAAAAACGAAAGATCCATATTTATTATATGGAATTATTAGATGTGGGGTTCTCGTTGATTTTCCCGTGAATGTTCGGGAGGGTCATGCCTTCTGGAGATTAATTTCATCAAGAGAAAGAATAGATAGACTTTTAACCTTATTTGAGGAAAAAAATATTACTTTTGAACTCCTTAGAATCGGAAATTCCCTTTATAATCTTGAGGAGGATAAAAATAAATTGAGTTTAGATGAAATAAAAACCTTGGAAAAAGCAATTCAATCAGGATTCTTTGAAGTTCCGAGGAAGATATCCTTAGAAGAATTAGCAAAAATGCTTGGGAAATCTAAATCTGGTCTATCCGTCATGTTAAGAAAAATAATTAAAAAAAAAATAATGATCGAACCTTAAATTTTTCCGGTTCTTAAAATTTCGCCATCTCGACTGACTATAGTTTCATGCAATTCAATAGGCTTGCCTACTGCGTCTATTATGGGCTTCATGAAAAACTTTATTTTTTGGCAGCAAGGTACTTCCATCAGAACCATATTGATGCTTTCTATAGGATTTACTTTTAAAATATGTGCCAATTTCTCTAATTCTGGATCTCCTAAGCTTAGCATCGGACAGAGTGTGACAATTGGCTTTCCTTTTAAGATTTTTCTATGGAAATCACCATAAGCTAATGGAGCACAATCCGAAACAATGATTAATTCTTTGGTATTGAAGTATGGAGCTTCTGGACTTACTAATGCGAGTTTCGTTGGCCATTGCCTCAGAGCAGAAGGGATCTCCCCTGTGATCTTGGACTCTTCCCAAGTTTCATCATATACAATAGTTTTTGCTGATGGACAACTGCATTGATGAGAATGAGATTGCTCCCCCAAACTTGTATGTTTGAGAGTCTTTTCCAAATGTTCTTGTTCTTTCTTCTTTAATTCTTCTAAATGTTTTTCAACAGCTTCTTCATCAAACTCAGGCACTTCCCGCTCTTCAATAAGTAGGGCCCCTTCAGGACATTCACCAATACAAGCACCTAATCCGTCACAAAAAACATCATTGATAACTTTAGCCTTTCCATCTATTATGGTAAGAGCTCCTTCTGCGCAGGCTACAACACATTGTCCGCAACCGGTACAGCGATCTTCATCAATCTTAATTATTTTCCTTTTAACGGTATTTTTTTGTTCTACTTCAGTCATAATTATAATATATAAAAAATAATTGATAATTCTTATTCCGAACATGTTCAAATATTTAATCTTGGTGTTTATGGTGAGAAATTGTAAAATTTTAAAGTTCACTAGTTCTTAATTTGGTTTAAACTTTTAACATTTTTCTTTAAATCCTTTGGAAGTTTGTTAATTATTTTTTGATCTGCAGTAAATAAAACACTTCCCATTTCTATGCTTAATCCAACATAGGAAGCATCATATATTGACATATTATGCTCAACGGCTATCTTAACGGTGCTTTCTCGCACTTTTTTTTTTAATGTTACTATAGTAAAACCATAGTTTTCTAAACTTTCACCTGCATCATTTAGTTCTGTTTGGGTGAATAATTTACTATATTTCAATGCATTTAAAACTTCAAAGAATAATAAAGAAGGAACAACTAATTCGATTTCACCTTCAATATATTTATCTCGGAGAATTCTTGCTTTATCAGAACCTTCTTCCTCAATAAACCACTTTACAATAATATTTGCATCTACAATTACTTGTTTCATTGTTCTATTTACGATTAATAATTTTCTAATGCCTTTCTTCTCTAAAACTACGTATTATCTCTACACTATTAAAATTTTCAGGAGCTTTTTTACGAATCTTTTCATTGATCAGGATTGCCTTAGCAACATTTCTTTCCCTTTCATTTTTAATTCTTTTAATAATTGCTTCTCGTAAGACTTCGCTCCAATTTAGATGCTTATTTTTTTCCATCTCTTTTTTTAATTCAGGATCAATTCTTATACTAATATTTACCATTTTTAATCACAAATAATAAATGTAATACGTATATAAAAATATTACTATGATGTAATCCAAAATTCCAATAGACCAATTGAGTATGGAAATTATTTTTTCAGTTCTTTTACTATATAATAAAAATCTTAAAATATAAAGAAAAATCATTTAGAATGATGAAGGTTTCAATTATAGGAAATGGCGTTGCGGGAATATTTTCTGCCCAAAATATTAGAAGCTTAAATAAAGATGTCGAAATTGAGATTTTTTCTCAAGAAAAATATCCTTATTATTCAAGAATTAAATTACCCGAATTAATATCTGAGAAGCTAAAGATTGAAGATCTCATTGTTTTTAAAGGAGAATGGTATGAAAAGAATGAAATAAAAACAAAATTGGGTAAAAAAATTAATAGAATTCATCCAGAACATAAACATATCTTTATAGAAGGTGAGAGTGACCCAATATCCTATGATAAACTAATTTTGGCCACAGGTAGTATGCCAAATATCCCTCCTATTAAAAATGCTCATAATTTATTAGGTAAAGGTGTGTTTACCTTGCGAAATATAGACAATGCTTTACAAATAAAAAATTATATTATAGAAAATGATATTAAAAAAGCTATAATCATTGGTGGAGGGCTTTTAGGGTTAGAGCTTGCGAAGCAGATTAATAATCGGGATTTAGATACAACTGTAATAGAGTTTTTTCCCAGGTTACTACCAAAACAATTAGATTTAGATTGTGGAAATATGCTCAAGGAAGTTATTGAGGAGATGGGAATAAAAGTTATTGTAGGAGCGGCTACAGAACAAATTCTTGGGGATGGAAAAGTCTCAGGAATAAAATTAAAAAATGGGCGGATTTATGACGCAAATTTGGTATTAATTCAAGCAGGAATTCGGCCGAGTATTGATATAGTAATACAAACTAAAATCAAAACAAGTAAAGGTATTATTGTAAATCAATATTTAGAAACTAATCTTAAAGATATCTACGCTGTTGGAGATTGCATTGAATATAAGGGTTATACTTGGGGAATCATTCCTGCCTGCATAGAACAATCTAAGATCATCTCTGCCACTATTTTAGGAAAGAAACACGTACAATATAGGGGTACAATTCCTAAAAATACGCTGAAGATCGTGGGGATTGACTTAACTACCATCGGAATGTTTGATCTTGAAGATATCGAGCAAGTTGGTGCAGGTTGGGAGATAATCAGAGCGGCAGATAAAAAGGGAAAATGTTATAAAAAAATTGTTTTAAAAGATAATAAACTTAAAGGAGCAATACTATTTGGTGAAAAGAAAGCGGTTTCTTATGTTAATAAGAATATTGACTTAGAAGTTGATGAAATAGAATTACGTACAGCTCTAGAAATTTTTAAATGGAAATGTAACAGCTGTAAAAATATTTATGATGAAGCAAGAAGGGAATTATTATTTAAGGACTTGCCTGATGGATGGAAATGTGACTGTGGAGCTCCAAAGGAGGATTTTGAAAGATTTCCTCCCATTAAAAATAAAATAATTTAAAAATTATGATATAAGTGTGATTAAAATAGCAGCATATCGTTGTAAAAGATGTGGTTATATTTACATTGATGATAAACAAGATAAACCATTTGAAAGTTGTGATGAAATAAACTTTAAATGTCCTCGCTGTAGGTGTTCAAAAAAACTATTTGAAAAATTACCAAATTCATGAAATAGAAATAAGAAATTTTTTTATATAATAAGTAATTAAACCATATTAATTCTATTTTAATCTTAAAGGTAAAGAAAAATAATGAAAATAAAAAAATACATTAAAACGTCAATTCCTTTTATAATTCTTTTTGTAATAATTATAGTTTCTATGATTACTGGTAGTGATCAAACACAAACGAAATTAACAAATATCTTTCCTGTTGTAAGAATGGGGACCGAGTTAGGTTTAGTTTTTATATTAATTATGCTCTTTTCCATAATAGGAGTATTATTCACGGGATATATATTGGGGCCTCTTTTTTTAATTGTTCATAAAAATATTACTGGGAGAAAGTTAGATTATGGGATACAAGTGAAACCTACACCCAAAACATATAAAGGGATTTCAAAAGGATTATTTCCCGCTCTGATGGCAGTAAATATGTCTTTAATGATTGCATTTAATCCCGTTTTAATTGATATTATTGTACATGAAGAATATCTTACAAGACATTTGGGCACAGAATTAGGATTCGCAGTAGTTTTTTTTGTTTCCCTCATAGTGACAACATGTATTGCAATGGCCATATTTTCACCCGTATGGTTTTTACAGAGTGCTGGAATTATATTCACAAACAAGGAAAAAGTGAAAGATACAATTGATCCCTTGGAAGTACGGAGTGTGGGGGGAACATTTTTTAATCTCTTAAAAGGTTATGCAGGTATTGGAGTAATAATCGCATATATCGGTTTCTTCATACAAATAATTGTATTGTTGGAAGGGGATATTGGGGGAGTAATTTCGGTATCCTTGTTAATCCCATTAATGCCAATTATCATTTCAGTTCTTTGTATTCCAGCATTCATTTTACTTGATATGACTACAGAACATAGGAAAAAATTCATATTGGATTTCGCTAAAAAAATAGGAATAACAGAATTTTATGAAATTGATATAAGAAAAGTATCAAATATAGAGTAAGGTTATAAGGTTAAGCGAAATTTAAAATATATAAAGAATTTAAGGGTATAATCTTTTTTAAAATGGACCGTATAGGATCTCGGTCTGAAGGTCCAGAATATTTTCTTAAATTATCTACTCCAAATGAATTTGGTCAACTCGATTTACCAATAGTAAAGAAAGTGAAATCATGGGAAGAAGATCCAAATTTACACCAATTTATTAATAAAATGGTGGTAATATCAGGTGAGTCTGTAAAAATTAAACACACTTCTCTCGATGGAACGAAGAAGGCTGAAAGGATAGAATACAATGAAATAAAAGAAATAATAAATCTATGAGGATGAAATTACCTTTTTATAAAATATTAAATTAACATTTTTATACATGTTCAATTTAATTACAATATAATTTTGATTAATTATTTTAACAAATGGAGATAAAAAATGGCAAAATGGGAATGTACGGCATGTGGATATGTCTATGATGAAGATGCTGAAGGTAAGAAATTTGAAGATTTACCTGATGATTATACTTGTCCAATATGTGGCGTAAGTAAAGATATGTTCGAAAAACTATAATCTATCTTTTTTTTATTTTTTTTATTTTCGATCCGTTTTTAACTTAAATCTCACATCCATTGTTTTAAAACCTAATAATCACATAAACCATAACCTCCTATTCATTTCATAACCCACTAAAAGATAATTTATTACGACCAA
>JAEOTJ010000225.1 GCA_016839905.1 Promethearchaeota archaeon
AGGAAAATCAATTGATTCTAGAAGTCTATATAAATCTAATATGAATGAAATATTAGAACAAATTAAATGTAAGAAAGATATTTTTAAGGAATTCCCAAAGAAATTCCATAAATTCTTAACTGTCTTAAGAAATAATATTGATAAAATTAATGGGAAAATATTAATAAGAGAAAGATATGAGAATAAAGATATTTCACATATTATAGACTTAGTTATCAATATTAATGATAAAGTGTATTATATTATTTTTATAGAAGGAAGAATAACAGAAAGTTTATTGAAAGTGTATATCACTCTACAAGAGTCAATTTTAAATAAAGAGAGCGTTCCCGTTTTCATTTATACTAAAAAAGTAAAAGATTATAAGGGTTTATATGAAGATTTCTGCTTAAATGCTAAAAATGTAGAAAATATCGATGATTTCTTTAAACAAATAAATAAACGAGTGTGATGGATTGAATATTAAAGATGTATTAATTAAATACTTGAATATGAATGAATTTGGGATTTTAGATGATTTTTACGATTTCTATTTAATGAAGTCAGAAAATTTATTTACATCAAAAGAGATACTCTCTAAAAATGATATTGATAAAAAGTTAATGGAGTTTTCTGAAGCAGAACTTATTTATTATGAAAATGATGAGTTTTATCCAAGACAATTATTAATTGAAGTGAATAAAATAGAAAAGTCTAATCTAAAAAGAGATCTTGATCTTCGAAAAGAAGATTTCCTTTGGCAAATAGAAATGAATATTGATATGAATTTTGCTGAATTTGAATTTAATACAAAAGATATTTTAGATTTATTAGAACAAAATTTAAAGGATAAATTACCACATTTGAATAAAGCAATTTTAGATGAAAATTCAATATATTTGAGATGGTATTCTGGTAGTACTCATGTAGATATTTGGATTAGAAATAATTCTATTAAAATTAGTTCAAGTATTAATCCAAAAAAATCCGATTTTATTGATTTAATTGATTATTTAAATAGAGATATCCTCGCTCATCCTGATCAACAGAAAATTATTTTAATGTTTCCTCAAATATCAGGATTATATTTCTCATATACATATTTAAGAAAAATTTTTCATGATAGATTTAATATTAGTGGAATTAATTTTAAAATAAGAGATATTAAATTCTTAAGGGGGAGTTTAGATATTTTATGATAAACTTAATTTCAAATTTTATTGAATATAATAAAAATCCATTAGACAGAGACATAGAAAGCCAGAAGTATGAACCATTAGTTAAAAATAATGAGGAATTAAAATATAGTGATATTGGTTATATAGTTCGAGTATTAAGAAATGATAATAGACTAACTCCGATATTTCATATAGGGGAAAATTTATTTTCATTAGAGGAATTAAAAAAATTGGATAATGCTCCCGAATTGTTCAAAAAGAAATTTAAAGCACCTGAAAATATAGTGCTTAATATAAATAATCAAAATGATTGGGATATAATTGAAAATCTTTTAGCTTCTATGATAATTAATCATATGATGAGGGATCTTAACATAACTTGGAAAATATATGAATCTTCTCTTAGATCTCTTTATACCGTTTTAAAATATAGTTCGAAATTTGAAGATCAAGACATTAAATTATTTACAGGTTTTACTTTTACTCCAAAAATAATTAATAATAATAGAATAGGCATATTTTTGGATTACAGGAGTAGATTATTTTATGAAAATATCTATAATTCTGAAAGCATAGAAGAGAACTATCTATATCTCTTATAATATAGAAAAAATACAATAAAAAGGATTATTAGTTAGAAACTGAAATGATGAAAAAAACGAGCATCAATAAAAATAGAGCCATCTTTGTTGCTTTAGTTATAACCATATTAAATATAACGATTATTATTACCATCTTACCAGCATTAATTCAAAATGACTTACTTAAGAATTTAGAGAAGAGGAATGAAATATTTAATTCTGATGTTAAAGGGAACAAAAGTCTAACAATTGAATTACCACCTTCAGATACTTCTCGTATTTGTGTAGATGCTTATGAAAATTCACCTAAATCCTTAAATATGACTATTTTTTCTAGAGATTTGGAATTAAATAAATCATATAATCTCAAATTAATAATAGAAAGAGGTCATCCCATAGAGGGACAAGATTATTATTCCTATGATAGTGGAATTTTTTCATTCAAGAATTCATTAACAGAAGAAGTTAATTATAGTGTTATTATTGAACCAGATAATAATAACCCTTATAAACTTTCAATAGTCCATAATCCCGTTGATATAGATATCTCCCGCCCTATAATCCTTTTTTTAATCTCTGGGATTATCTTAATATGTGTAATATTTTATTATTGGATTAACTTGGACGATAAGAAAGATATATCATTTAAACATAAATTAATTTTTTTCACAATTTTAATAAATAATTTAATTTGGCTAATTCTTTCAATCATTTCAAGCTTATTATATTTCATTGCAATCTTATCTTATCCATTGTAGACAATAAAATTATAATTAAATAGATTACTTTCATAAAATTTTAAATTTTTATTATTCTCTAAATAGATTTAAATATTATTTTTAAAGCAGTTAAATTTTAATACTGTTGTTCAACACCCGCTAACACGAGTAAGAATGTAACTAGAATTACAGTAGATTGAGCTATTAATACATTAACAATTTGCTGTATCATTATTTTTATAATAATTGAAATTAGACTTGTCCCTATAAATACAAAGTGTAATGTTGCTATTATAATACCTAGACTGATTGAATAAACAAGTCCTAAATATATTGCTCTTCTTATGGTCTTTAATATATTTTCGATAAAAGGAATATTGCTTTTTGGTATAAGATCATAAGCGATAAAGTCAGCGAGAGGTTCAACAAATAAATCTACAACAATATAAATAAAGATTATTATGAGATAAATTATAATTAAATCAGAGTTAGAAAATACTTCTCTTGGAACTTCTTTAAATAGAGCATGAATAATGTGAAATGCAACCCATGCTCCAAGTATAGCTGCCATAATTCTCGTGCAAAACCAAGCTAATCCATCGGATCCAGCTTTTTTGAACTTATTTTTAAGTGTTAATACCATCCCATATAGAAATAGGATACCACTTTCTATGCCTCTAACATATATTGCTTCTTTTATATATGATTTGATATTTTCAGTAGTGATAATCTTTCCTTTCACTGCCACTCCTAAAATCTTTCCAGAAGGTAAAGCCCCGCTTAATGAAGGCGCTTTAGAATTTAAAATATCTAAAATAAGCATAATGAGTAAATATTTAATATACATTCCATATGTATATTTAATTTTTTGTTCTTGAGGCCCACAAATTAAATATGCACTGAATAAAATAGCTATAGTTAAGGGCCTTGCGCCAATATTAATGCCTACCCATAAAGCATTAGCTATAGATTCTGAGAGAAATTCTAATAAATCAAATGATTCAATAAATTCATCAGTCACGCTAAAATCTATGGAAGTAATAAATACTAAGAAATTTGTCAAGTTTAAATAATATTCAGCAAGGTCACTTATTTTTTCTGATAATGCTTTTTCTGAATCGTCCAGCCTACCTTGAATTTCGTAAGTACCTCCCTCTGTGAACGATAAATCAAGTTTTCCACTCTTAATATCTCCAAAAAATACAATATTTTTACTCTCTTTATTTATAACTTGAACATAAAAAGGTATTGAGCTTAAAAGTTGGTTATCTTCATCAAAGAATAAAATTTTGGGTCTGTATACATATTTATCAGTTGAAAATTTATATACCATAAATTTTATCGAACAATTCTCAAAAATTCGCAAAATTATAGGATGAAATGTCTCTGCGGTCTCAAATTTTTCAGATAAGTATATTTTTATGCTAAGATTGTATAACCCTGCTTGGATTAAGCCGTTTTCCGCGGTTAAAGGCACCGTTATTGTAACGTTACCATCCTCGTTGGATGTATTTGAAATATCTAAATATTTTCCATTATATCCAAAAAACATATCATGTCCTTTCAAGCATGAGAGGTTTAAATAGTCTTGGACTCTTGCTTTTATAGTTATATTTTCACCTCTGTGTCCAGAATGAGGTAAATCTAATCTTTCTGGGTTATCATGGTAATAATTTAAAAAGTGTAAAATTAGCGGGCGCCTAAAAATTTCTGCTTTTCTTTTTTGATCGGCAGGGGCAAAAAAGCGTGATCCTTCGTAAAATGCAGAACAAGTTTCAAATCCGTACGAGTCTGGTTCATGAATAATAGAAAAAGTTCCGCTTTCCAAACTTGTTTCTTCTACACCATATACATTTTTACCGTTAATGATTTGGTAATGAATTAAGCGATTAACAATTTCATAATCGGTCTCGCTTCCACATGTTTCTGGTAATGGAGTTCCATCTTCATCCAATAAAATGAATCGAATCCTTTCAGGCTCCCAAATGTAATGTTTTCCTTCAGCCCTTGGATTTAATATGTCATAATTTATTGATAAAGTCGTTCTTTCAACAAGATCGATTAAAATCCAAGTAGAGCCCTTAAAGAATGTTCCTTCTTCTATTTCTATCGAAAAATTGTAGATTCCAGCTTGGTATAGAGGATCACGTGGTATTTCATAAGAAATGGCTCCTTTACCATCATATATAGCTCTAACTTCTCCCAATGCATCATCGTGTGCAATTCCATCGCCATCAATGTCTAAATTCACATATAATCGAATTGGAATAATAAAATCCTTAGCTGCTTCGCTTCTTGAAACCACGGTAAACTCTAGTACATCACCCCGCATTATTCGAGGTAGATTCACTTTTTCGATGGATAAAGCTGCTGGAATTCTTACTATTGAAAAATTGAATTCAGCTTGGGATTCAAGAAATCCATCATTCAATGGGTCAATGTCCAGTTGTGGTTGATAATACGCATGAATAATGTATTTTCCAGGAAGTAGTAAGGGTAAAGAAAATGTTGCTCTTCCCGAAATATCATCCGTTAAAATAATTCTATTGCTCAAGAGATTTGTCATGCCGTTTTCCCTAAAACACTCTAAGAATATGGGTTGATTTCGAATCAGAGTTCCTCTATTATCGGTTAATAATATTTCAATATCTAAAGGTTCAAGCGGAGTTTCTTCTTTTGGACCAGTAATGTATAATTGAGTTTCACGAGAAAGTATATTTAATGCATTCTCAACTTTACAGGACGTTTCCTTTTCAAACTCATCGCCTGAGAATCTTACTTCAATATCAAAAGTGCCATAATAATTAAAGGCGTCAGAAGCAATCAATAATGTAGCAACACCATTTTCGTTGGTAATGGCAGAACCTAAATCTATTGGGTTATTAGTAGACTTGTCCACAGTATTGAAATGAAGTTCCTTCCCAATTAATGGATTCAATAAACTATCTATCAATGTTGCGCTGATTTGAAACTCTTCTTTGAAATAAGCATCAGTCCCCTCTATATTTATTATGGGAACATCTTTTAAAATATTTAAGTTAACATAATCATCAGACGCCTTATAATAATTATTTTCATCATTGTATACATTAAATAAGTATGTATCAGGAGTAAAATAATAATTTGATGGATTGAAAGTTATGGAAGCAAATCCGTTTAGATCAGTGTAAGATGTTCCTATGATATGAGGAAGAGTGTTATCAATTAATTCGAAATTAACTGGAATTCCTTCTATTCCTATATTGGTTTCATCCACTACTAATTTCACAACGAGTTCCGTGTCGTAATAATACGGACAATTGATTGTAGAACCATGACCCGTAATAATTGATACGCTTGTATCTTCTTTAATGATTTCAAACGCATCTTTAAAGACTGAAATATTTTTAGAATAAAAAGAATCTCCATCATAATAAACAATGATGTCATAAAGTCCTGGTAAATAGTTACATGGAAATTCTATTGTTGCTATACCATTGGAATCCGTTGTTGCCATTCCAAGATATCTATTCTCTAGCGGATTCGATATGTTAAAATAAAGAATTTGATTTGGAAGTAATATAGGATCGTCAAATAATTGTGCACTAATAATACCAAATCTATTATATGCTATAGGAGTGTTAACATCATGTAAATTAATAAATGTGAATATCCCTTGATTTTCAAATAACTTCATACTTTCTAAAGACTTATAAATATTATTACCTTGAAAACTGACATTAAAAATATGAAGTCCTTTAAATAAATCTACTTTATAGGTAAATGTGGCATAGCCATCGCTATCTGTAATTGCAGTTCCAAGATTTTTGTAATTATCAGAATCTGAAATTTCAAAAGTAAGTACTTGTCCAGCGATTGGATTTATTTCTTCACTTTCTTTCATTTCGCCTTCTGTACCAATCCAATCGTTTTCAAATAATCTAGCCCTAAACGTAATTTGATGATCAGAATAAATTTTATCTCCTTCTAAAACATCAAGCTCGAGCTTAACGGATTCTTTAATGATCTTTAAATCTAATTCTTGGGTCTCAGTTTTATATGTTGCTATTGGCCCTATGAACACCAATGCGAAAATAGTAATTTTAATCTTATAATCTCCTTCTTGAAAATATAAGGGAGTTATGGGTATCTTTAAGCTTATAATTTCATATTTATCTATATCGCCCGCATACCAATGGACATCATCATTTTTATAACTCCTTATTTCAATGTTATATTGTCCATCAACTAATGATGTAAAAGTAACATTGATGTAATCAGTTAATTCTACTAAGATGTAGTCAAATTCTATATATTCTGGATCATAAGTGGGATGGTTAAGAATTTCTATATTTGCAGAAATAGTTTGATTATTGTCATTATTATCATAAGCAATAATATAGATTACATGTTCTCCATCATTATAATTAAGAGTATTAAGATCATGGATAAAAATATCTCTAGATTCATTATATATGAATTCCCCTTCTTCTATAATGTTAAGGCTTTTATTTAAAAGTATAAAAAACACTTTATTAATCCCTGATTCTCGATCTAAAGCACCTACTTCAATTGGAAACAGTCCATTGATGCTTTGACCTTCCCTTATATTAATAAATCGTAAATAAGGTGGAGTTTTATCTGCTTCAGGAGGAATTATTGATGAATTTTGGACGATCATATCATATGGAGAGGTCTTGTTTACTAAATTCGGAATCCATTCAGGATTCATGTTTGATGTTAGACCTTGTAATTTCGAGGTTCCATAACCAAGTAAATCGTTCATGATTTCTTGGTTTTGACCTTTAAATAACGGATTTTCAGGTTTATAATTACTTATACAATCCATATCTCCAATTAGGCCTGTTGTCTTTGTTTGAGAACATGAAAAAGAAATTCCTGCATACGTTGAACCAAAAATTACAAGAATTAATACTAGAGCCATGAAATATTTTTTCTTTTTACTATATCCAGAAGATCTTTTCTTTTTACCTTGTCTAGAAGATATTTTCTTTTCAGAGACGGGGATCATGACACAAGGAATAAATAAGAAGAAAAAGAAAATTTCCCAGATATTAAATCTAAATATAGCTAACATTGAAGATAATTTTATTGATGATGATGCCCCATGATCATCTGATCCTGCATATATAGCTTTAATGATATATTCGTCATATTCTGGAAAGACCCATTCAAATGAGTTATTAATACCCATTATTACTTGAATACATAAGAATTGCGTCTTTCCAGAATCATCGTGATACATTATAGAAACTTCTACAAGTTCTCCCATAAGTAAGCCCCCTGTAGAATTAATAAGTTCTATCGTTAAATTATAGGGTCTTTCGGGTTCAATCAAAGCTGGTACTAAAATATTTATAGAAGTGGGTTCTTTTTCAATACATTTATATAATTTTATTTTTGTTGCCTTACGACATTGTTCAGCTCCCAAGAAATATGCTTTTATCTTATAATAACCCAATTTTGTTGGAGTTATGGGGATATGAGCGCTCTCATTTGTCATTATATTAAAAGTTTGCACTAAATTCCCCTCAGGATCATAGACTTTTACTGTTAAATTATACCCATTTAATTTAAAACCGAATTCATCGTATAAAGTAATATTTATTCTATAATCAACATTAATTCGGAATTTTGAAGTAAATGTCTTTAATGAAATGAAAGTAAATATCTTCCTGAGCGTAATATAGACTGGATCGCTTGTACTCTCCTCATAAATATCGTCTTTTTCAACTTTAGCAAGTAGAGCACTTGAACTCCACCAATAAGGCATTGTATAGTTAATCGTGTCCCATTTGTATACCGCAATACCTTTTGAATTGGTCATGTTTGACCCAATTAAAATCGTATCTTTAAAGTGTTGTTTAAAATAGAATGAGACTTCAACACCTTCAGCGGGAATGTCATAACCCTTAATGGTTACATTGGCTATTAAAGTGAAATTTTTGTGATAATCTAAAATGCTAAAATTCCAATATGACCCTAAAAATCCACAAGTTATATTTTTCGTAAAACTTTCTAATACGGAAAGCTTTATTTCAAGTTCTATCTTACTGGAATAAATTCTTGTACTATTAAGAGAAGCATGGTTCCGCTCACTTCCCTTGTATTTCCCTATAATTTCGAAAATTCCATACGTGGGAACATAAAATTCATAAGTATCGTTAACTCCGACTTGTATCGTAAAATTGATCGAATAAAATACATTATGAATCTCAACTTCAATTAATTCACCCGTTAATGGTTCATTATAGAAATTAAATAGCTTGAAATGAATTGAAATCGTCTCATTGGGTAAAATTTGAATTTTTTCGGGAATTATTGAAATGAAGGTTTTTATTTTTTCTATCGGCACTTCTTTTGAGATCATGAGACCACCATAATAAATGTCATCCTCAACAACTTGAATTTCAATTCTTATTTCATTATAATCGAAAATACTACGATGTGGTTGCCAATTAAAAACTAATTTTCCATCAACGTTAGTAATACCCTCTTCAATTAATTCTCGTGTATTATTCGGATATAATAAAAAGACTTGAAGATGACAACTATCAGCAACATCACCTGTATCCACTCTTATTGCTTTAACATTAAAGGAGACTTCCGTTAATGGAGAAAGAATCTCAGGAAACTCGATTAAAATTAATTCGATATCATATTTTGAAACATGAGTAGATATTTTTGGAGTGGAACTATTTTCATAATTATACGTGTATTCATATTCGGCATGAATTCTTACATCTTGATCAACAAATAAACTATCAACTTCCCAAGAATGTGAAATAAATCCATTTTCATCGGTCGTACCATTATAGATCAAATGGACAATAGTTTCGTTTGCTATATAAAATTTAACGAGCTCTCCTTCTATTAGTGATTGTGTTAAATTGTTTTTTAATTGGGCTTTTAAATTCAAAAATTGACTAACATGGATGGTTTCTGGGATCGGCTCGACAAACTCTAAAGATGTAGGGATTGGGGATGCAGCATATATGACTTGGCTACTAGAAGGCAAATAATCGTTATTTCCCACAAATGATGCGTTAATTCTATATGGTCCTAAATGAGTGAAATTAAGCGTGATTGATTGATTATTTGAAATTGTCTTTGAAATATTTTCGCTTGGAGTCTCAATTTCAATAGATAATGATTTTGAAATTAATAAATTACCGTAATAATCGAATAATTCAATGGTTATATTCAAAGAGTCTCCAATGTAATATTGAAAAGAATATGTTGGAGTCTTAAAATTAATGAAGGTAGGACCCGGAGTAATCAGGATCTCAACAGAGTTTCCTGAGCCGTTATTAAAAACAGTATCATTTGCTTCTGCGAGGAAAATAATCGAATCAAAATTGTAGTTTTCAGGCATTTCTACAAGAAAGCTTACCATTCCATTCACGTCTGTTATGTCTTGTAGTCCAAGAAACACTCTTGTAAATAAATCTTGATCTATATAATATAATTTAACAAGACTGCCAGCAATCGGAATTTGAGAAAATGCATCAACTAATTTATAAGTTAGGCTTACAATTTGTTGCGAAATGTAGATGAATTCTGGAAAATCCATTATTTCTAGAGAACTTGGACGAAGTTCAATGTAATAAGTTTTTTCAAGACTCGTAGGCGCGTAGATATTGGATCCATTATAGCTAAACGCAATTTCATATCTACCCGCTTCTGAAAAAGCAATATTTAATATATTTGATTCTTTTAAATTCATTATTCCCTTTTCAAGATAAGAAATTTCATCACAAGAAATCTCATAGCTCACATTCACCTTAATTTTATCGCCTTGAATAGTTAATAATTCAATGTTAAAAATGGAGTCCATGTTTACAAAATTTATTGTACTTGGTTGAATTGTTATATTAAAGAACGTGTCAAGGGGTAAAGTTGAAATTTCAAATTTTCTATAATTCCATTGATAAAAATTCGTATCTGCTGTAATAATCAATATCTTTAAGGTCTTATTGATTTGACTTAATGGAATATCCCATTCAAAATTAATAACTCCTTGATCATCAGATGTTAAATTTTCAGAATGTAAAATATATTCTCCATCATGAATTAAATGATGAACTAATAATCCAGAAATTGGATCTAAATTTGTTGTATTTAGATCATTGAAGGTAGAATTTATTTGAATCGTGTCGCCAACCTTGAAAGTTGTACTGTTAATTTGTGAATCAATCCAGACTTGGCGTTTCTTTACATTAAGTATTGTTGAATAATTTGAAGTTTGATATATTGAATCATATAGCGAAAAATCATAGGTAAATATGAATTCAAAATCCGCAGCTCTTAAAGGAATCCACATGAACGTATTGGTATATTGTGTATTGATTTTGAATGGATCTTTACTCATTATTAGAGATCCATTGTCGTAGATATTTTCAAATACATCAACAATTTCATTTAATATTGTTTGATTAGTGAGAGCATCTATTAAATTCACGGTTATGGAATAATTATTACCTGGAACTAAATTTTTCTCCGTAACATTGATTGAAATGAATGTCGGGTGTTTTTGAACTTCAATTGCAAAAATGTCAAGACAATAAGAATATAAATTTGTTTCTTCGTGTTTTACCCAGATCTCAAAGCTTCTCGCTTCTGAAAAATTTAAAATTAAGGAGTTGTTTATCGATGTTATAACTTCTATATTGGTATATTCTGGTATGGTATCAGGATATTCTTTAAAAATAGTGAATATTATAAGTTCTTCATTTATAAATTCTTCAAGATCGATGTTCCAAAGATTGAACGTAAAATTATACATTTCATTTGCGAATAATTGAGTCTCGTTAATATTTAGCGAAATATTGCAGTGAAACGGACTAAGTTCAATGGGAACTTCATTTGAATGCTGGCTTAAATATAAATGAGGGATTTGATCGCTAATAGCATAAAAATGGAGATCTTTTGAGATTAAAACCCAATCCTCGGCAATCTCCACAGTAAAAATTATTTTTCCTTCCATGTTAGTAATGCCATTTGCGAGAGGGATATCTGTTAAATTGTGGTATAACGAAATAGGGAGGTTGCTTATGGGTGTATTTGTTGCCAAATCGCGCGCTAGAATTGTTAAATTGATTAATTGATTTGGAAAATAAAGTGGTCCTGCTGGAGTTTTGTTTATAATTGACAAGGATAATCTTTTAGCATTAAAAAGAGTTGAATATTGGCTTTCATTAAGAATAGGAGTTCCCTTATAAAAAGCCTCGACGATAAATCGACCAGGCTCAGTGAAATTAATTAAAAATGGGTTTGCCGAATAAAAAGATCCCATATATGTAGAATTAACATGTACATCGATTAACTTATGTGGTACTTCTTTTCCAGTATATGTGTCCATTAACCTGGGGTAAATGTAGAAACTTTGATTCACGACCACGTCTTTTTTCTCGGGAGCAAGAGAGATTAATTCTAAACTTGATTGCGACAAGTGCATCTGAAGTGTAAAATTAGCCGAATAATTTACCGCCCATTTATCACCATAAAATCGTTCATCTTCAAAAGGCTTTACATGCCTTCCGTCGCTTATCATAATTTCTGCCCATATGGAATGATTTCCTAAAGGTAAATTGCTCAAGGTAAGAGTTGCAATACCGTCTATGTTTGCAAGAGACTCTCCCAAGATAATGTCTGTTTCATTATATTCACTATGATATAATACTTTTGCATCTCTTGCAGGACCTCCCGTAGCTTGATCGATAACATTTGCCTTCAGAATTACATTTCCTGTCGAATATCCCTCCAAGGGTACTTCTAGATCAATCTTAGTGGGACGTCTTGTTGCATTAATCTTTATTTTCTTTAAGACATCTATATAATAGGGTCCACTAAATTCAAAGGAAACGCTATAAATGCCAGGGCATGTCTGAAGTATATAATCTTCTCCCCAAGCGGTGATATTTTCGGCCTCAGTAATATTAAATAATTCAGGTGATTTTTTCCACCATGTTATATCAAAATGAACATAATCTAATAATGCCCCTAATACCGCATTTGGATTATCGAAAGTAGAAAAATAAGTATTATTAGGAGCAGAGACAATGCCTTCAAAATAGCTTGTAATTTTAAATTCAATTTTATTTTGTGGATTGATGTATTTTCCAATGCTACCATTGGCAAGCCAACGAGAATATTCATTTAAATCTTCTAATTTGAGAGGATTATTTGGATTTCCTTGTTCTAAAGTCTGGTAAAAAAGGTTATCTGGTAATAATGTGTGGTATTGATCTGTTACGGAATTATGGATTTGTAGTTCTCCATAAGATAAAATAATATCCTCAATTTTTTGAGAAGTATCGATAAAACTACTTCCAAACATGGTGGCATTAAAAAATGAGAAGTCTTTTGATGGGTCTAAGTTGTGGTTCTTAATAATATCAGTTAAGTCCAGTTGAATGAAAATCTCTATTTGTTGGCGGGTGTAATTCGTAGTTGGATTGAATTCTAAAATTTCAGGAGCTACGATCAAACTATTGTCGGGATAAGTTAGATTATTTAATAAGGTATAAAAAGGTTGATTATTCGTGAGATTCATTGAGGAAGAAGGCATTCCCGTTTCAAAATGATAAACTTTTCCAGAATAATTTGCAAATATATTTAAATTCGACGATATATTATCGTGAGCATCCCAATAGGATTTCTCAGCCCTTACTTTGATGTCTTTAACTAATTCAACTCCATCTGGAGAAAATAATTCGACCGAAAATGGAAATCCAGAATCAATCATGATGGGTTCATCGAACAGAGGTGTAATGTTTAAAATTGGTTGTTCATAGAACTCCAGATGATTTTCATCAAGAATTGATGTGTCATATACCGATTCAAATGCATTTTCCAAGAAAGATTGATATGCATATTTGCCAGGATCTAAATTGAAAATAAAAGGTTCGATATTTATTCCATTCATGAAATTTATACCATATGTTACATCACTTCCAGCAATGATATATTTAATTCTAGGTTGATAAATGGCGGAAGCCAAGAAATAAGGAATGTCTGTTATATTTAAAACAGGATTGGGATCATATACTTTACAATATAACAAATATTCTTCATAATCACTTTCATTTGTTTGTATTATCTCGTGTCCTAATTCTAAATTTGGCTTTTGAATAAATAAATTCATTGCTAAGGGCTTTTTATTAAAATACATGCGATAAGTGAATGGATTTAAAGATTGTGTAATATCTCCTGCTTCAATATCGGTGTCATTAATAAAAAATAAATGTGTCTCGTGATCGATACTAAAGGATAAGTTCAATTCATAGGGGTTATCTTCATAAGAAAAACCCACCTTATTAAATGACCACAACTGATCATAATACACATTAAACCCGTAGTAATCGCATAATTCCTGACTTTTAGGCATATGAACAATAACTTTACTCCCTTTCCAAGCAGTCCCTATATATGTTGATACATCTAACCCAAAATCAATATATCCATAAATATCGTCAAACTTTAAAAAGACTGCTTGAGTAAATAGATCTTCCATATTTATATTGAAGGAAGAAACTTCAAAACTAGTATTAGGTGCAAATATCATGAGATTTTCATCATAAATGCATCCATCAGCTCTACATTTAGTAGATAATTTATCAAGATATATTGGAATCTCTATTTTAATATCCATAGGAGAATCCTTTCTTGGTAAATCGATTTGAGTATAAAATAAACCTGTACCTGTAATTATTGTAAGCGTATTTTCATCATATGGATTTAAAAAATTAGACAAGGATAAATATAGATTACTATTGTTAGTAATTACATGATTCTTTTTAACTGAAAATCCTATTTGGGAATTAATTTTTTGCTTTTCTTCTAAAATAACATTTAATTTATCTAACTCAAGTATCCCCTCAATATATTTAGAAGGAATAGGACTATCATCAGCTCCGTATATACGTGTTTCTATTCTTATATTAAGCTCACCTTTATAAGATATATAATCAGATATATCGTAATTCGGATCCATTAAATCTGATAAACGAATTGTAATATCTTCATTGCCTACATAATAAGTATCGGAAAATAGTGATAAATGATCATTAAGTATAATGTCAGGAGCACCTCCCATACCAATTAAATAGGTAGTGACATATACTATATTTGGCCATACTTGGCTATAAATCTGAGTAAAGTCACCCTTCATTGTAAAATCAATTTCAAATTTTATATCTTCATAAGCCAAATCAGAATATTCCCAATAATCAATTGGGTTAGTTATTATCCAAGAATAAGCTTGAATATAATAAGAACTCATTAGAGGATCATATTGTTTTCCAAAATCTTTTATACGCAATTCAAAGATTTTATTATCATCCGAAAACTTAGACCACCCCACATCCGCAATAGCAGATACTTCAGGATTATCACTATCGCTATCTATACCACTAACACGATGAAATAATAGATCTCTTTCCCTTCTCTCGTTTCCTTGGATTATTGGTACATATCCATTTAAAATATTATATTTTTGAAGATAAATATTATTATCAACTATACCACCAACATAAATTATATTCCCTCCCTGATAATAATTGGTAGAATCAATAACAATGCTCGAAGAATCTTCCCATTCATTAATACTATGATTTTTATGCCAAATAAAATTCCCATTATCACTAAATTCTAAGAGAAAATTATCTTCATTTCCAGTAATATAGAGGAAGCCTGAAGGATCGAAAGAGATATCGTTACCATATTCATTCTCACTAGTCCCCCAAGTCTTATACCATTGAAATGTTCCAGTAAAATTATATTTTAAAATTAATAAATCAGATAGACCATTTCCATAGCTATTTGTTGCTCCAGTAATAAAAATACTATTTGTATTGTAATCTATTGTCATTGAGCTTGCGGTATCATCATTTATACCACCCCAATATTTTGTAAACAATGGATCTCCAATACTCTCGCTATATTTTAATAAGACAATATCTTTTCCTAATCCAGAACTCTCTGTATACCCCGTAAGATATATATTTTCATATTGATCAGTAGATATATCAAAAGCTTCATCTGAATCACTTCCACCCCAAAATTTTTCCTTGGGAGTACCTTCTAAATTATTTTGATATTTCAACAATAAAATATCCTTATTAAGACCTGTAGGACCAAATCGATCCTCATAACCAGTAATAATTACATTATCAGAGTTATCAACATTTAGGGCATTTGCACTTTCATTGTAAACTTCACCCCACGTTTTCTCTATTACTTTATTTCCATCAGAATCGAATTTTATTACTATAACATCTTTATTTATTTTAGTATCTTCGACAACCTCAGTATAACCTGCAATAAAAATATTATTAGACGAATCAATTGCGATTGCATTAGCTTTATCATCTCTATGATAAGAGCTATCCCAAGTTTTAAACCAAATTATTGTACTATCTCTGCCATATTTTATAATAACAATATCGGAAAATTCATTACTACTATAACTATTTGTATAACCAACTGCATAGATATATCCAAATGAATCTATTGCCATATCTATTACTTCATCTCTTTTACTATTTACACCAAAAGTCCCTTCCCATTCTTTGAGAAAGTCCTTTTCAACCGAGATATCATCCAACGATGTCTTAAATAACGAATATTGATCTATTTCTGTTTTAGGAGTAATGGTAAAATACCTTTTTTCAGATTTATATTCAGTTCCAGATGAATCATATCCAATTATTTGAATCTTATGAATCCCCTCATTAGGTCTTCGAATTATGGTTTTTCGAAAAATTCTTTGGGTAGCTTGACCATCAAGCGAGTATCCAACCCAATTTAGCTTAATTGTTGTTTCAAAATCAATTAATAAGCCTTCTATCAAATTATCTCCAATAATATAATTTGAATCCCAAGAAAATCCAAAAGCGTCAAAATATATATCAAAATCAGGTGCAAAGTAAATAGCATATATATTAATACTTTGAAAACCCTTTCCAGCATCGTCTTCGTAAAAATTTATATTATCTTCTATTAAATTATCATTAATCCTAAGTGAATATTTATCTGTATCACAATTAAACTGAATTCTGATATGATACCAAGTATTTGATGAATATTTTGTAGCATTCTCCCATAGATCTCCTGAATTATATATAATATCCCCAGATTGATTAAAAGCAACTTGAAAAAGAAGCTTTTGTTGATCCTTATCATAGAATCTAATTTTAACATATTTATCTCTTGCTGTACTTAACATCCAGAACTCAATAGTTCCACTCATTTGCTTAGAGCCAACTGTATGATATAACTCTCCATAACGATTAACTTTATGAGCTATTCTCAAAACTTTTTTATGACCTTCATATTCGGGGGATACCATTCCATCTTCAATACGATTAAAAGGACTATTCCAACCGCTTGGAATCTCTCCATCAACATCTCTTTCAAATCCATATGTAGCTGGATAATATCCTTTTGTTTTATCGATTCCTTCTTTTGGAGAAGTAATATTAATAGTTTGATCATCATTTAGTAAAGGTATAATTTCATTTGAAGAAAGTGACCTTGAACCATCATTAGTAGGGCTGGATTTTAAGTTTGAATTTAAAAATATAATAGAAAATGTAATCATAAAAATATAAATTATAATCAAAATTTGGCTTGATTTTTTATTTATTCTAATTTTTTTAAATGACATTCTTTTATTCATCTCTTGGAATGTATTTACACTGGTGTAAGGTCATTAGTTATTAAGGTATTACTCTTTTCAACCCTTTATGATAGGATCTTTAATTTATTTAAAAACTTGAATTTCTATAATTTTTATTAAGACTTATATATTTTCGTAAGAATTCTATTTAAAGATATTGTTTTTTTGTTTTTTGATATAAATAATCATATTAATACATGAGCAAAGACTCTTTATCAGTTACTTTTATTTAGACCTCAATTTTCTCTACTAAACCTCCTCCTTCAAATTTTGAGCTTTCCATAAAAATTCGGATTACTACGGATATCTTATTCATAAAAAGTGAGGATGAAGAAATAACTATTTAAATAACATTTATTTAAAAAAAAAAATTAATTATCTTAACTTACAATTATGGCGAAAAAATTAACCAATAAAGTTAGGATGTGATCAAATGCGTAAACTTTCGTTGATAATATTATTATCTGTTTTCTTAATTATGCTTATAATGTTTTATCCTTTATCTCTTAATAAAGAATTACAAGATTATGACACTTCAGAAAAGGAATCCATGAAGATAAAAGGAGCATCTATCGTTAGCCCTTTTATAATCGATGAACTCACTAATCAAAACTGGTCTTACTATGAACAAAATTATAATTGGTGTACGGGATCAGGAACATACGATAATCCTTATGTAATTCAAAACATTACCGTAAATGGTGGTGGATCTACATCATGTATTACTATCAGAAATTCAAATATTTATTTCAAGATAAAAAACAGTACATTATTTAATGCAGGTGCTTCTAGTAAATCAGAGGCAGGCCTGTTTTTATATAATGTTTCAAATGGTCTAATTTTGGATAATAATGCTTCCAATAACAATGTCATCACAGATGGTAGAACTATTTTTGGAATGTACATGTATTTATCGAAAAATATCACTTTTATTAATAATACAGCAAATAATAATCAGGATCAATATAACTCTTATGGATATGGATTTTGGATTTATGATTCGCATAATATCACTCTAATTAATAATACCGCAACGTTAAATGATAGAAATGGAGTATTGTTATATTCATCATCAAATAATTCAATAATTGGGAATAATTTCTCTTATAATCTTGGATACGGAATTTGGATGGACAATGACGCAAATAATAACTCTTTATTGAAAAATCTTTTTTCAAATAATCTTAATGGCATATACATAGACGATTCTGTGAATAATACCTTAAGAAACAACACGATGGTTAATAATTATGTGGCTTTTTCAGTCTCAAAAAAAATAGTAAGCTCTAATGAGATAGATGCATCAAACACCGTTAATAATAAGCCAATCTATTATTATAGGAATCAAGAGAATGTAATTGCTCCAAAAGGAGGAGGACAATACATTTTTGCAAATATCAATCATTCAATAATTTCAGATATAATCATTAATAATGGAGCTGGAATAACTTTATATTATTCTGAGTCAAATATTATTAAAAATAATACGATTTCAGATTGTTTAAATTCTGGAGTTCGATTATGGTACTCTAATAACAATTCAATCATTGATAATGAAATATTTGATAATTCTAATTATGGAGTTTTCTTCAGCTATTCTGATAATAGTTCTTTAATTAATAATTCTATTTTCCTTAATGATAATAATGGAATTTTAATAGAGTATTCAAATAATAACTCAATTGTTGAAAATACTATTATTTTTAATACTAATTATGGAATGGATTTATTTAACGTGAATGAGTATGTCATTGAAAATAACAATGTATCATTCAATTCCTTTCATGGTATCTCTTTAAGGTATGGAAATATTATAGGAAAAGTAAATAATAATAGTTGTATAAAGAATGGTTTATACGGGATTTATTTATATAATGGAGAAAATGTCAATTTAACTCAGAATTTGATTAGAAATAATTCCTATGGAATGCACATCAATTGGATCAAAAATTCAATTATTAAAAATAATTCCATAACCAATAATGACTACGGTCTTTATTTATATAGGTCTAATAATAATAGTTTCATGTTGAATAATATCTCTTTTAGCATTTCTTATGGAGCGAGGTTCTATGGGTCAAAAAAAAATAATCTTTCTAACAATTGGATTGGATTTAATGATCTTGGAATAATTTTAGAACAAGAAACGAATGAAAATATGATATTTAATAATTCATTTTATTTTAATCGTAATTACTCAACTGTAATAAAGCCAGATGGGCTCATACCTAACGGGAATTCAATATTTCATAATGATTTCATCTACAATAATAAAGGAGGAATCCAAGCATTAGACAATGGAACAAATAATAAGTGGAATTCCACTGTTGGCGGAAATTATTGGAGCGATTATTCTGGAGTAGATTCTGAAGGTGATGGTTATGGAGATACTGACTATTATTTGGAGGGATCTTTCAATTCAAAGGATTCCGTACCTCTAATAGTTCCTGTTTTCAATACGATTCCTCGAATCGATGTTCCTGCCAGTATTACAATGATGCAAGGAGATCTTAATAAAAATATATCTTGGAATGTAAGCGATCACGAAATGAATTATGATTCGTATTGGATACTATGTAATGGAATATTAATTAAATCTGAAAGTTGGAATAATAGCATTAAAACAATTAATATAACAAATTTAAATATATTAAAACCTGGAATTTTTAATTTTACTTGCTTTGTGAATGATACTTCAGGATTAAAAGAAAGTTCTACTATTATTGTAACCATTGAATCAAAAGAAGAAGATAGAAAAGAAGAGGATGATATAAAGGAAAGTAAAACCCCTCTTATTAGCCCATTAATTATATATAT
>JAEOTJ010000226.1 GCA_016839905.1 Promethearchaeota archaeon
ACATATATTATTTTTTAATTGATGAAATAAATTCTTGGGAAAAATGAATGAATCTAAATCTTGCTTAGAATCTGTTATGAAGGTTTAGAAGGTACGTGATTTCTTCTGAACTATCAATTAAACGACTTAAATGGTATGGAAATCTCTCAATAGTAATTTTTTTTTTTTGAGATACTGTATCAATCATTATTCTTATTATTTCTTTATAATTATTAACAGTTTTTCCTTCAGTCTTGATTTCTGATATTATTTCCCGAGCTTTATCCAATTTCCCGATAAGAATACAGGAAATTGATGCTAATACGTAAGAATGGACAATATGGGAGGTTCTAATTACTTTTAAATTAGCGGCTCTATAATAATACCTATAGACATTTCTTACTAATTCTCTTAAAATAAAGTCTTGAACAATGTCCAATTGCTCATAAAACTTTATACTTTCCAATATTAGTGTAGCAGAAGTGTAAAATTGCTTATTTTTCAAGGATTCTTTAGCCACTTTATTTAATGCCCTGATAATTTGGTTAAAAAGTCCAAAACGATTAAATTTTAATTTAACTTCCACGGCAATTTCATAGGCATTTAAATAGCTTTCCGTTGATAAATTCACTCCGTGAGCTTTCCAGTAATTATCTCCTGCCTTTATAAAATATTTATATGTCATTTCCCAATTTTTTAATTCTTTAAAAATGTTTGCTGCATCGAAATAATTTAAGCCTGCCTCATTATGTTCTTCGTTTTTTTCATAAAAATTTCCTGCTAAGACAAAACAGGATGCAACTTCAATAAGATTATTAGAATCTCCTTCTTGGTAGCATAATCCCGCACCTCGATAATATCTTGCTATTTTTTGAGAGTTTTCTGGTGTTTTTTCAAGATTTTCAGCCAGATTGATATAAGCATTTGCTTCTTTCTTTGAATAATTTATAATCTGTTCCTTATCATTTATTTTTTCATATAATTTTATTAAAATCTGACACATTTGGGCCATTGCCAAATTTTCATTCTTTTCCTCGAATTGCGAACATAATATTGAGAAGTATTCAATACACTTTAAAAAAATTTCTTTTGCCTTGTTATAATCATCCAATTCCATATAACACGAGGCTATTTGTTGAAAGGAGTATGAGAATAAATTATAATAACAATGTTCTTCTGAGATTGCTATTACCTTTTCATAGAAAGAAATGGCACTTTTATAACTAGAAATTCTAAAGTATAATTCAGCGATATTTTGATAATTTTGTACCAAAGTTCGAGATTGGTTAAATTCCTTGAGAAGATCGGTTTCTTGTTGTAAAAAATTAATGCTCTCTAAGATGTAAAATTTCTCTTTCTTATGATTTTGAAATTTTTCGCTATAAATATCTGCAATTTTTAGATTGATTTCAGCTATTTCATGTAATTTTGCTTGAAATTTGTAATGTTTGATTAATTTCTTCCAAATTTTAATATTATGTTTAAATAATTTTAATGAGTTTGAAGGATCAATTTTTCTAAGAATTTCAGCAGCAGAATATAAAAATTCTCCAACTTCAAAATAATCTCCGGATTCAGCCATCTCATCGGAGTATTTTAATGAAGAAGAAATCATCTCTTGAATTTTCTCTTCTTTTTCTTTTTGATTTTCAATATTTTGAACATTTGAAATAAAATATCTTAAATCTTCCAGAAAAGTCGCATACTTATTAAAATCTTCCTCTTCAAGAATTTTTTAATCATCTCCTCTTGAAAAGATTATATAGTAGAATTAATTTAAAAATAAATAAGTTTACAATATTAAATTTGAATTTAAAATTGGGAAAATAATAAAGAAAAAATTGATTTTTTAATTGCATCTAAAATTTCGAGAGAAAATATTTCCTTTTCTCTCAGGATTTATCAATTAGTTTTTTTGTTAATTGTGAGAATGCTTCTTCAACATTAGCACCAGTTTTAGCAGATGTTTCAATATATATGCTTCCTTCATATTCAGCAAAAGTTCGTGCCTCTTTCTGTTCAACTACTTCGCCAATATCCTTAAGTAGATCTACTTTATTTCCAATTAACACAAAAGGTACATTTTCTCCAGCAAACTTCCACATTTGACTAAGCCATTTTTTCATTTCTTTATATGTATCAGCTCTCGAAAGATCGAAAACTAATAAAGCCCCATGAGCTCCATCATAGAATTTACTACGCAAAAATTTAAACCTATCCTGTCCACCAATATCCCATATTGTTAATTTTGCGGACTCTTCAGCATTGATTGATACTTCTTTTTCTAAAAAGTCAACTCCGATTGTAACTTTATAACTTGTACTAAAGGAATCTTCCACAAATCTCTTTACAAGTGATGTCTTACCAACTGCACCAGGACCAATTAATATAATTTTAAACCTATGTGTTATCATTGACATTTTATAATTTAATTTTAATTCATTATTTCTTAATATATATTTTATTTTAGTTATTTCTTCTTATTACTTTATCTATTTTTTTTACTTTAAAAAAATCAAGAAGGTTCATTTATTGTTTTTATGAAGATAAAATCAGTAATATATAAAGGAATCTAAAAAATCAAAAAAAGAAGATGCAAAAAAAATATTAAATAACTTCTAAAATCCGCCTGCGATGTGTGGAAGTATAACTACTTCATCTTGCTCGGCAATTATTGTATCAACATCCGCCCGCTTACCATTTACTAGTATTCCGAAGTATTTATTCTCTAATTTGAGTTCTCGTAATAAATCTCCAACGGTCATGGTCTTATCAGGTGTGATCGTCTCATAAATCCCTACTTCGAGAAGTTCGCTTAATTGTTTTATTTAAAACACCTCGATCGATTAAAATATTATTTTAATTCTATACTAGTAGTAAGATAATTTTTATATAAATAATTATTTGTTTTATCCTATTTGTCAAACGTTTAAAAAGAGCTTCCATTCTCATAGCTATATTCGTAATTCTTATATTAATAGATTTCTAAGAGAAGCTAATCAGAAAGAAATCTTGAAAGAATTTTCTAATATCTTATATTAAAATATCAAATTTAAGATCATATGATAATTTCAAAATTATAAGTTCTATTGTTATTTATTTTAAGAATCTTACTCAGTTTTTTTATTAAATAAAACTTTTTTTTTAAAATAATGATTTAGATATAGAATTTTATGAATTATCCAAGCGTTAATAGATTTTAATACATTTTTATTTTTACAGAGTTGTCATATGTCTTTAAATACACATTAATTCTATAAAGAATTAATAAATAAATTTAAAATTTAAGGTAAGTTAAAATGTCAAAAAAAGATTTTCCATCCAGTTGGGTAGGTTGTATTTTAACAATAGCAGCTATTTTATTAGTTGTGTTAATATTGTAAGAAAAATCAAATTTCTTTCTACTTTTTTTTGAATTAGATAAGATTTAATTTTTATAAAATTCTTTTGTTTTTTTGATAGGAATATCAAATTCCTCAAGGATGGGGATTAAATGACTTTTATCTGCTGAATTAGTGCCTTTCCAATCAATTATAAAGTAATCTACTGGTTCTAAATTATTTTTAATCATTTGATCAACTATTTCTTTATTTAAATCCTGTATAAAATACTTGGGGCATATGAAGGACAATGCTATATTTTTTGATGAAATGAGTTTTTTAAATTGGGGAGCATAATGAGTACCACCAAAACCAATTGCTATTGTTGGAAGTCTTTTCTTTAAAGTTTCTGCATATTCAATACATGTATGGAGGATTGCATGAGCTACTAATAACCCGGCTTTCTCAATCATCCATTCTTTTTCACTGCTTCCTAACTCCATGAAAACCAGTGGTTTTTGCAGTGTAGAGGGTCCATGATGAGTAACTTCAATATCGACAGCAAATTCCATCAATTCTTTAACATGTCTTTGAGTTGATAACGAGTTATATGCTGTTCTAAGTAATATTGCACTCGCTTTTGAAATTTCATTAGGATTTCCTCCGAAATCTGCTTTATTTCCCCAATTTCCCGTGGTGTGTGCTAGGAAAGCAGGTCGAGCAGTTTGAGATCTATGACGACTTGCAAAAATTAATAAATCAGGCTCTATATCCGTTTGATTTAATCTTAAATCATTTAATTGAATTAAAGGACTTTCAGTAAGACCAATATAAATCTCATTATCTTGAAAAAAAGGTGCCCAATCTCGTTTGGCCATAACCATTTTAAGTTCATATAATGGATTCTCATACCAATTTGTATCAAATTTTTCAAATTTTAACAAGGTATCCCCTAAAAATTTCTCCCGAATATTCATAGATGCCATATCTTCTGTTGATGTTATGATGAGAAACTTAGTCATTTAAACACCTTTTAATTATAATTCTTTTTGATAAAATATTAATTTTATTGCAATTTATGAAAGAATAATGATTGAAAATGTGCCAATAGTAGCAGAACCAATAGTTTTGATAATTATCGTTATTATAGCCTTAATTTGTGGCCTAATGTTCTTTATTGCAGATTTTTACGACCATAAACACCCAAGATTCCATGCCTCTTTAATTGCAGGAATTTCGCTGGCATATTTCTTTCTTGTAGTACTTCCCGAAATTGAGGAGGGGATGCCAGAATATCCCCTTCATTTAAAAATGTTTGAATACCTTTTTGTTCTAATTGGTTTTGTTTTTGTACATGTCAGCGAAAAATTAATTATACAAAAGGTTGAAGCAGGTTCTCAAGCAAGAATGCGTAAATTAATACAGAAAGAAAAAATGTTAGTGGAAGTTAAAAAAAATATTGAGAAAGTGCTTAATGATGAAATAAAACAAGAAAATCTTGATAAAGCGGCATTAAAATCATTAGTTCAGACAATTTCTGATTTAAATGAACAAGGAGATCAAATGGAAGTTGAAATTCAGATGTATAAAGCAAAAATACAAGCTCATATTAATAAAGATTTTGATGAACTTCGATTTTTCACGGATTTTATTTACCATTTTTTAGTTGGACTCCTTATTTTTTTTCTTTTAATTATAGATATCTTAACTGGACTTCTTTTTTGTATATTTGCATTATTTAGAGCTTGGATTTCAAATAGATCTGAAAGTCATATTGTATTTACTGATTTAGATATTTCCGTGGAGTTTCATGAAACTAAACTTATAAAGTATATTTTATCCTCAGCTGCGCTTTTTGGAGTAATTGCTGGTTTAATATTTGAATTGACTTTTCCAATTAATTTAGAATTAATTTTTATATTATTTGCATTCATTTCAGGAATTATTCTTTATACTATTGTAATAGAAGGATTACCTGAGAAAGAGAAGGGAAAACCTATTTATTTTCTCATCGGAATTATCGGTTTCACTGTAGTAATCGTAATCATTAAATTTCTACAACATACATTACATTAAGAATTAAAAAAGGAAAAATGAGGAAAAATTAAAGAATTATTTATAATCCAGCTATTTTTTTAATATGCTTGACACCATTAACTGCATCTTCAGCAAAATCGTCTGCGCCTAATCTTTTAGCAAGTTCCATGTTTAAGGGAGCTCCACCAACAATTAATTTTACCTTATCTCTCAATCCAGCCTCAAGTAAAGCATCATTTATAACTTTAATATGATCCACAGTCATTGTTAAAAGAGTGCTCAATGCTACGATTGATGCATTAGTTTCTTTTATTTTATCAATAATCGTATTTTCATCAACATCCATTCCTAAATCATATAATTCAAAACCTGAACTTAGTAATAGGGAACCAAGGATATTCTTTCCAATATCATGGTTATCTCCTTTTACAGTAGCAAGGATAATTTTTACTTTATCTTCCGATCTTTCAGTAGCAGCTAATGCAGGCCTTAATTCTTTAAATGCTTCTTTCATTGTCTCACCCGCTAAGACAAGTTCGGTAAGATAATATTCTTTTTCTTCATACAGCCTACCTACCTCATCCATACCTTTTGTTAAAGCATTCATGATTTTAAAAGAATCCTTGCCTTCCCCCAGTGCTTCTTTTATAGCATCGGCAATATCATCAACTTCTAGTTCTATTACAAGTTCGGTTAATTTTTCATAATCCATTAGTATCCCAATATCGATTTATTTTTTAAGTAATATTAAAAAAATATTAAATTACGCTATTGAAGGTTTAATAATGTTATAATTGTCATTTTTTTGAATATTAAAATAAAAATTTAAGTTACAAATAATTATTACAATCGTGGAAAAAGACCGTTCAGAAAAGGAAGAAAAAAAAGATGATTTGAAATTAGTGAAAGAATTATTAGAAGAAGATTTAGTAATTCTTGCTAAAGATTTGATTAAAGATTACGAGATTGGAGATTTTATTGTCAGAGCAGTTGATAATGTATCTTTAAAAGTAAAGAGTGGAGAATTCATAGTTATAAAGGGTCCATCAGGAGCAGGAAAAACCACTTTATTAAATTTAATTGGAGGGCTAGATTCTCCCAATAAGGGAGTTATTTTTAGTCATGGTATAAAAATCACAGATATGAAAGAAGAATCTTTAGCAAGTTTTAGATTATTAAATTCAGGATTTATTTTTCAAAATTATAATCTAATTAGTACTCTTACTGCTACTGAAAATATTATGTTCCCCATGAGACTTGCAGGTATAACGCTTGAACAGCAGAGAGAGCGGGCAGTAGCATTAATAAAACAAGTAAATTTGTTAGAACGAGTAGAACATTTACCATTTCAGTTATCTGCTGGAGAGCAACAACGTGTAACTATTGCTAGAGCTTTGGCAAATGAACCTCCAGTTATATTAGCTGATGAGCCAACGGCAAATTTAGATAAGAAAACAAGTCAATTCATCAAGGAAATTTTTGAGAATCTAAAAAATGAAAAAAAAACAATAATAATTGCAACACACGATAAAAAATTAATAGATTTAGCAGATAGAATTATCACTTTTGACGATGGAAAGATAATTAAAGAAAAAATAATCTCAAATTGAAATAATTGTATTTTTAGAATTAATTAATAATGTCTAACATAGATTTTGCTTTAAAAGATTTTTATCGAAAAAAAGGACAGACTTATCCCTATGTTATAATAATTACATTAATTATAGCTTCAGCGATATTTTTCGTAAATATCTCATCTTCTTTAGGAATAAATCCAATTGCTCAAAATTTTGCTACTCAAGAAGGTTTAAATAATCAATATTATTTTTCTGGTGCAATAAATCTAGTATATTCTCAATTTAATACATTAATATTCATTTTAATTCTTCTTCTATCAGTTATTATTACATTTATTGTTACAACCACATTCATAATTACTAAAAAAAGAGATATTGCGATCATGAAAGCATTAGGTACATTGCCAAAAAACCTATATGGATTTTATCTTACTGAAGCTTATATAATTTTTATTATAGGGTTTATTTTAGGGTTGATTTTAGGATTATTATCATTTGGGATTGTTATATTAATTTTGTATTTTTTAAATTTTCAAATAATTATACAAATAGATTTCTTTTATACATCAATCCTGTTCTTTACTTGTTTAGCAGGAATATTTATGATAACGGGATATAAATTAAGAAAAATTGGAAATCAAAAAATAATAAAAACTTTTTCAGGGAATATTAATTATAAACATGATGCTTCTAAAGAATTAAGTTTCATCCCAAAATGGTTGTCTTCTTTTGGTTTTAATTTAAAAATTGCTATATCCAATACTACCAGACGGAAAGGAGAATATAGGAGATATATTCTTGTTTTTTCGATTATTTTCTTAGTAATATTTACATTAGGGTTAGGAACCTTTGTTTTAGCTTCATCTTCACAAGAATGGATACATAAATCTCAAGGTGATGATATCATTGCTATTGGTCATGAAGATACAATTAATTATTATTCTAAGATGTATGAAATGTTTTCCAATCCAGAAATTTCAATAAATAAAAATGATATAAATTTTACAGACTCAAGATATTTATTTAATTTAAGTGATATTGATGAATTACATAATATTGATGAAATAGAAAAAATCGACGAGCGTTTAATTAAATTTTGTGATACTCTTGAAATGGATGGTTATTATTATTATACTTCTGAAGAAGGTGCAACTGGATACGAAATAGTAGGTCAGAAAAGAACAGGAACTTTTCCCATAATTGGTGTCAATCCTGAAAAGATAATCCAGAATTTTGAGATAGAAGGTAGATTCTTCAATAATGATGAATCTTTTGAAAATATGACTATTGGAGATGGATTAGCTTACAATTATTTTGATTATTGTTTTAGTCAAAGTTTAAAGCTTGTAAATTTAAAACATAAATTTAAAATTTCTGGAGTTGTTATAGATAGTTTCTATAATGGCTATGCGGGATATATAGGCTTGGATGTATTTCAAGAAGAATTAAATTTCACGAATAATGAGATTAATTTAATTCTGATTAAATTGGAAAGTGGGAAATATAAAGATATTAAAGAAGAACTTGAAGAGATTATTAAAAGCAATCTTGGACAAGATTTTACTCATTTGAATTTAGAAGAGGTTTTCAAGACCAATCTATTGTTTTTATTTCATTTATCCTTATATCCAATGTTTTTAATATTAATAATAACGATTGTTGCATTTATTTTGTTATATAATTATCAAAAAGCTGGTTTAATAGAAAAAGCGAAAGATTTTTTAATCATGAGGGCTGTTGGAACAAAAAATAAAGCTTTAAAAAAAATAATGTTTTTAGAAGCATTATTTATCATAATTCCTTCACTTTTTTTGAGTTTATCTATTGGAATGATATTAAATTCATTATTTTTATTTGATCGTGTTTATCTACCTCCATTTTATATTCCGTTAATGGTAATATCATTTTTATTTTGTGTATTTTTAATTGTAAATTACTTAAGCCTCATTCCTATTATGAAAAAAATTAATAAATTTAACATTAAAGATTTCGCAATTTATTAGTAATATAATGCAAAATTTAAATTAATAAAAATTTATAATATAATAACATTAATGTAAAATATAACTCAATTAATTATAATAAGGTTGATTTCTTAAATGACAGATGAGAGAATACCCGAATTAGAAAAGGAATTACAACAGAAACAAGAGGAACTTAATAAAGCTTTAGATAAAAATGAGGATTTAGAAGAGTATATAATGAAACTGGAAATGGCAGAAGCTGAACAACAATCAAATACAAAAGAAAAACCATCATCTAAAGATGCTAAAGCAGCATTAGAGTTAAAAGAAAAGAGTAAAGAAATAAGAGAATTAAAAAATAAATTAGGATTCTTAAGAAAAGAAAAAATAAAGCTTCAAAAAGAGCTTGACAAGCAAAATAAAAAAAAAACTAATGGATCTACAGTTATAAGAATTGAAGAAAAAAAAGAACCTCTTGATGTTTTAGTAAATGATTTACAATCAAAAATCAATAAACAACGTATTTTGATAACTAAATTAAAGAAACAATATATGGAATCAGATGGCGCTAAAAATGAGGAAGCTATCAAGGAAAAAGATGAGGAAATAAAAACTTTACGTATAGAAATTAATGGTTTAAATGAAAAATTAACAAATCTTCAATCGCAAGTAATTGTTAAAGGACCAGCAGGCGATCTTCAAAAAAATATAGAATCATTAGAAACAGAACTTTTATCAATCCTGGATTCTGATACAACGGGAGATAAGAAAAAAGATTCTTCAAAAGTTAATATACTTAACGAACAAATTAGCAAATTGAAAGAAATAATAAAAATGAAAAATCTTCAAATTAATGGATTAAAAGAAAATATCTCCTCTGTACAAACATCAAGCCCTGCTTTTAAAAGTCCAATAGGCACTTTATCAGAAGAATTACAAAATAAATTAAATAAAGCAAGAATCATAATAAATACGCTTAAAGATAAACTTTCTCAGCAAGGACAAGGAATGACTTCTGGTAGCGGAGAGTATCAAGAGGATCTTGAAAAAGAATTAAGAATGCAAGGAGAAATGGTGATATCGCTTCAACAAGAGCTTGAAATACAAAAAGCGGAGCTTCAAAACGCTATAAACGCGGGATCTAAAATTAAGAAAGAATATGAGGATTTATTTCCGGAAATTTCATCAAGAGATCAAGAAATAGAACAATTAAAGAGCCAATTAGAACAAACGGGGACAGACCCTCAAAGCGTGGTAAGTACTCAAAGTACTCAATCTGAACCTAATATAGAATTAAGATTAAAAGAATTATCAAATATTATCGAGGATTTAAATAAACAAAATATTCAACAGAGAATAGAGATTTCAGAGATAAGAAAATATTAATTGTTATGGAAATAATCATTTTGGGCTCTTCTGCGGCGATTCCCGTGAAAGAACGCAATTTACCTTCAATAGGTATAAAATACGGTTCAGAAATTCTTCTATTTGATTGCGGTGAAGATTTACAACGAAAATTTATAGAAGCAGGTCTTAAATCTAATAAAACCTTAAAGATTTTCATTACTCATTTTCATGGAGATCATATTATAGGACTCCCGGGTTTATTATTCCGTTTTGGTTTAAATGAGAGAACTGCCCCCATATCAATATTTGGGCCTAGAAATTTATTTCTCTATTTATATCTACATGGAAAAATTCTAGGATTAAAACCAAAATATACTATAAATATATTTGAAATTGATCATGATAATGCTAAAATAATAGAATATAACAATTTAGATTCAGAAGTCCCTTTAAAAGAAGAAACTATTAATAATTCAATTATCCTTGAAAATAAAAAATATTTAATAAAATATGCCTTAGTAGAGCATTCTGTAATTACTTATGCTTATTCATTTAATGAAAAACCTCGTTTTGGAAAATTTAATCCTGAAAGAGCTAAAGAGTTAGGAATTCCCATGAGCAAGCTTTGGAAAGAATTACAAGAGGGTAAAATAGTCGAATTCAATGGAAGAACTGTTGAACCAGTAAAAGAAGGGATTGTAGGCCCAAAAAGACCTGGAAGAAAAATAACTTATTCTGGAGATACAATGCCTTGTGAATCTTTAATAGAATTGGGAAAGGATTCAGATCTTCTCATTCATGAAGCAACATTTTCTAAAACTTTAGCTGATAATGCGAAAGAAAAAAAGCATTCTACTTCAATTGATGCTGCAAATGATGCTAAACAAATGAATGCTAAAAAATTAATCTTAACCCATATTTCATCAAGGTATCAAGAAGATCCTTCAAAACTTCTTGATGAGGCTAAAGAAATTTTTCCTAATACTTTATTAGCTGAAGACTTATTAAAAATTGAACTAAAATAATTTTAAACAATGATTAATTATTTGATTCTTTTATTTTTTTAAAATATTTTATTAAATTTTTAAAAACAAAATGAGCAGGTCCAAATCCTTGAGTGGCCGATTTACTTAAAATTTTAGTAAGTAAATCGTTATATCTCATTGAACTTGATGGAGTCATATTAAGTTCTCGGATATTATAATAACTCCTCCAAAATTGTGTAGGCCAATCTATTAATGATCGGAGATTTTGATTATATTTCTTATTACCTTCTTCACTTAGGATTAAGTCCTTATTTAAAGTAATTAAATAATCATTTTCCCATTCTTGAAGGTTTATTATTTCATCTCTTTCTATTTCTTTCAGTATTGAAATTAAAGTCTCTCTTTTTATGGTTTTATTTATTTTTTTCAAACTATCTTCTACTTCACTGAGGTCAATACCTCTAAGTTTAATCATATAGTAATCCCGAGCAATTATATTATATTTTAAAGCAACCGTTTCATGATCTAATTTATTATATTGGACTAAATTACCCAATATTTCTTTTGCTGCAAGATATTTTAAAATTATTTGATCTTCGTAAGAATATTCATTCTTAAATGATTCAGAATAAATAAAATAGTGTTCATAAAATGCTTCTAAAATAGATTTAATGGAATAGTATCCGTCTATTTGAGAATCAGCAATTTTTTTTAAAATATTAATGAGATACTCAATATCATTAAAAAATTTATCTTTATCTATAGAGAAGGTACGGATTTCATGAGGTTTTATATCAAGAGAGCTAAAATGGGCTTCCCAAAGTTTTTTAAGACGAAAAAATTGCGTCATTGCTATGTTTGAGAGTTTACTTACGACTTTATAAAGCCGATCTAAAAAATCATGCTCTAATTTTTCACTCATATTAAGAAAATATTATTGTCTATCTTATTATAATCTTCTTTTTTCTTCTAAATTGCTTTAAAAACATTTAAAATCCTTTCTACTTGTTGGTCGTTTATAACAAGAGGAGGAAGAATACGAATAACTGTTAATCCTGCATTAAGTAATAAAACACCCATTTTTTCAGCAGTTTTAATCATTTCATTTACTTTTGTCTTGTATTGAACTCCAATCATTAATCCTTTTCCCCTCACATCCTTTATTTTTTGAGATTCTTTGGCAAAAATATTTAAGTTTGATAAGATTTTTTCCCCTTGTTTTGCGGAATTTTCAATTAAATTCTCTTCTCTAATTATATCAATTGTAGCATTAGCAGCAGCACATACAAGGGGATTACCTCCGAAAGTGGTATTATGATCTCCTATTTCCATTTTATCCCATAACTCTTCAGAGGCGATAGTTGCCCCCATAGGTAAACCCCCAGCGATAGCCTTTGCGATACAAACAACATCTGGCACGATTCCATAATGCTCAAAAGCAAACATTTTTCCCGTTCGTCCAATTCCCGTTTGTACTTCGTCATCTACCAGGATTAAGTCATTATCATCACATAATTCCCTCAGTTCTTGAGGGAATCCTTCTTTTGGAGGATAAACCCCAGCTTCTCCTTGAATTAATTCTGTAAATACTGCCACGGTATTTTCATTTATTAATTCTTTAACAGAATCAATGTTACTAAAAGATGCATATTTTACATTATTACTTAACCATGACATGTAAGGTTTTCTATATTTGATATTATAAGTCATTGCTAGCGACCCCATAGTTCTTCCGTGAAAATCTCTTTTAAAAGTTATGATCTCTGGGTTTTTTTTATCCTTATTAATAGCTAATACTAATTTAAGTGCAGCTTCAATTGACTCCGTGCCACTATTTGATAAAAATATTTGAGTAAGGTTTTTTGGAGTAATTTCTACTAGTTTTTCAAGTAATTTTGCTCTTTCCTCCACAGGAACACTTGGAGGCACCATAGTTAACTTTTTTAATTGATATTTTATTGCCTTTATAAATTTTGGATGACTATGTCCTATATTTAATACAGCGTGTCCAGCAACACAGTCAATATATTCCTTTCCTTTATCATCATATAGAAAAGCACCTTTCCCATGAGTAATTACAAAATCTTTTTTAGGAAATAATTTAGTATGGTATTTTTTTTCTTTATCAATAATGTCTGATTTTTCCCCTTGTTTTTTTGATAACATCTCAAATAAGTCCTTACTTACACCGCATACTGGACATTTATAATTGTCAGGTAAATCTTTAAATTTTTTACCTTTGACATCGTCATCATAGACATTTCCACATGCAGTACATTCCCATTTTACCATAATTATATCATCTGTTAAATCTTATTAATTTTTGCTAACTATACTTTTTTTAACAATTTATAAGGTATTGTTTTAAGAAAGCTTATTCGATATTCTCCAACTAAGTCTTATTTTTTCAATGTAAAAATAATTAATGTTAAGATTATTTAAAAATTTTTATCAATTAATATTGTAAAATTAAAAAAACTTGATTAATTTTATGATGTGTAATTATCTTTATATGATTTTTATTTACTATAGAACCAATAAGGAATACATTTTAAATAAATAATGATTATTGAACATATAGCAATAGCAGCAAACTCAGCAAAGGAAAGCGATAGATTTTTTATAAACCTATTAGGAATGGAGAAAAAAAGAACATTCGCAGTTTCTGATGATTTAATGGAACAATTCTTCGGAGTTAAGAAGGAACATAATTTAATAAGATATGAAAAAGATGATCTTTCGGTTGAGGTTATTTTAACAGAAGATGATTCTAAAGTCAAAGATAAATACACTCATAATTGCTTAATAGTTGATGAACCCGACTCTTTAATAGAGAAGGCATCATCGATGGGATATACTACAATAAAAGTACCTAGAACAAAAGGGGGATTTTATTATTTTCTAAAAGATTCGTTTTTAAATCTATATGAAATAAAAAATAAACAATAAAAATAAATATCATTATTTTAATCTAAAGAATAGTAGAATTGGAGTAGGGGTGAGAAATATTGCCCAAATCGTATAAATTGAAATTAATTCTAGGAGGCGCAAAAGGTTCTGGAAAATCTTCAATTATACATGGAGGATATAAAAAAAATACAACTTTAGGTGTTTCATTTAAAACTATAGAATGCATGTTAAATCAAGGAGATTATTATAAATTCTTAGTTTGGGATCTAAAAGAAAAACCAAGATTTAAGGAAATGTACCCTGGTTATTGTAGAGGATCATGTGGAGGATTAATTTGCTTTAATATATCAAATTATGGTTCATTTAGAGCTATTAATGACTGGATAGATATTATTAAAGAAAATGCTGGAAATGTTCCTATTATTTTAGTTGGAATAAAAAAGGATAAAAAACCTCAAGAAGTCTTTGAAAATGAAATAAATAATATAATTAAACAAAAGAATTTATCGGGTATCTTTTATTACTCAGTTTATGATGAGAATATAAAAGAAATAAGAATTGATATTTTTAAAAAAATAATAAAAATTATACATCCTAAGCAGAAATTGAATAATTTCTCAATATTATCTCCTTTTGATGATATAAATTTTGTTAATTTCAAAAATAATTTCTCTCATTGCCCTATTTGTAAAAAGGAAAATCATTTTGAAGTTTTAAAAAACTTTTACTACAGTAGAGATACAAGTTCTATATTACTGAAAAATCAATTATTAGATTTAATTGATAATTTTGAATATTGGTATAATATTTATGGGAATCAAGTTAATTTTGGGATTCCGTGTTGTGATTGTTACAGGATTTTTTTTAAGAATAAAAACTGATTTTTAAAATTCCCGAATCTTTAATAATATCCATGTGGTCAAAAGCTATTTTTTTTGAGGATATTTCAGTAATCGGGACGATTTCTAAAGCAGCTGCATCATCTTGGGCTTTAGGTTGCTCTTGACCTGTCAAGGGCTTACATAGATAAGCAATAGTTACTGTATGTCCCCTTGGATCACGCTTAGGTTTGGAGTAAACTCCAATTATTTTGAGAATTTTAACATTAATATTAGTCTCTTCTTTGGCTTCTCTAATACAGGCATCTTCTACGGTTTCACCAACATCAACGAATCCTCCAGGAAGAGCTAATTGGCCTTGAAAAGGAGGATTCTTTCTACGGATTAAAATAATGTTATTCTCATCATATATAATAACTGCATCTACAGTTAATAGAGGAGTTATTGGTTTTGGCATTTTCTTTATAATCCTAAATTATACTATTAATGAATGAAGAGTTTTGAATTTATAATATGTTCTATTCGGGTTTTTCTTCTGCGAACATATTCCGTATGACCTAATTTTCTTATTAATAGAGTTTCTCTTTTAAAATTTGAAGAATTTATTAAATTTACTTCTAAATTACCTTTATTTAGTAATATATGATTAAAACTAGGATCCTCATCTGCCCGTACTTTAATTGAACTAGATGTTCCACAATATATAAATGTCGTAGGTCCAATGACATAAGCATGCGGGATATGTTTATGTCCCATTAATACCAGATCAATTTGAAAAAGTTGGCAGAATTCTATCAATTCTCCTGCGTCTGCTAAAGTTGTTTGTTTTCGACCACTATATGGAACTGCAATGGCATGATGATGTAGTGCGATGACGCGATTATTATATGGTTTATTAAATTGACGTGCGAGCCACTCTAATTGTTCGTCACCAATTTCACCAGAAGATAAATCATCTTTTGCTGAACAAATTCCAACAAAAATTGTATCTAAGTCTTCTATGACGATTTTTGACCTTCTAGGTCCAATAAACTGCTCAAAGAAGATTATTCCATTATTTTTTACATCATGATTACCAGGGATAGCAAGAAAAGGAACTTTAATCTTTTTTATAATAGGGGCGACTCTCTGATATTGCAAAAATCGACCCTTATGAACGATATCTCCAGTACAAACCACAAGATCAGGTTCAATTTCATTTATATAATCAATCACTTCCTCCAACATTTCCAATCTAAATTCACTTCCCCCTCCAAAATGAAGATCAGAAATTTGTATAATTTCAACCATTTTTCTCAGTTCTCATAGATTTTTTTTAAGAATAATTTCATATTCTCTAATTATCAATACTATGATGAATTAGTTTTAAATTTATTCTAAATATAACATATCAAATTTGAATAAATAAAGTCTAACTGGAGACTAATAAGATGAGGAAAAAATGTAAAAATAATAAATAAAAAATAAAATATTTAAATAGAAATCATATTACGCTTAGAAGATTATCTTTTAGGAAGTATAATGTCATGTTAGGACGGATTTTCTGTATTTCAACTATCTCACACTCTTCAAGAGAATCTAAAAACTTAACTACAGTGTTATGATGCATATTTAATGCCGTGGAAAGTTCATTTTTAGTTATCCCGTGGTTATTATATTTAAAATAATCCAGAATTTTTTTACCATGTTCATTTGATGTAAAATAATAGAGCATTACTTGATTAAATTTTAGATCTGAGCTATAAAAAATTATTCTATTCTCGATGCGTGCATTATTAATATAATTAAAGTTTTCCAAAATTGTAACATGCCACACAACAACATTGACACTAAGGTTTAATTCATTAATAATTTTTTTAAGGTGAATTCCAGGATATTGACAGATATATTCATGTATTAAGTTGCGATTTTCATTGTTCAATACACGATCTTGGGTTAATTTTGAGCCTTCCACGAGAATTCTCTTAAATACCAAGGATCTCAAAAGGGATTCAATTCCTTCATTATTAATATTTATTGAAGCGCCTCTGAATCTTGTTTTAACAAATGAAACTAGTTTCTCAATGTTAAAAACTCTATTGTAATCAAGATACTCTTTTACAACATTATAGACTAATCGCTCATTATCAGATAGTAAAGTTGACATTTTTCGTTGAGTTCTCCTTTAAATTAAATAGAATTTTTATATAGAATAAATTTATCAAGCACCCGTTCTCTTTCTTCTGGGGCTAATCCAATTAATTCCTTTATGAATTCCCTCCGCTCAGCATTTTCATCAGGTTTCCAAGATATTTGATCGATTTTATTTAATATATTTTCGGAAAGTATTGTAATGTTTAAATCTTCCATTATAGCTAACTTCTGCAAAGCACCTCTTTCTTTGAAAACTTCTTGTAGCCTATTGTTTGTAAGGGGGTCAGGAGTTTCTTTCTGTTCTGTTACTGCTCCTAAAGGAATTTTATTTAAATTTAGATCTGTCCTTCTTGTCTCATGAGTTTCTTCAGGCGTCCATTTTCTCCTTACTAAATCTTCTCTTTTTCTAATGGCTTTTACTTCTAAATCTGCGCCATATTTAACGCTTTTTCCTTTTTTTAACACTTCTACTTTCTTTTTCTTCTTTTTTGAAGTAATGATATAAGTTGCTGGGATTCCCACTACAATGGCACCAAGGATTATTATGATAAGAATATAATTTTCAAAAAAGAAAATCAAGATTGACGATTTATCCGCTGGAATATCATCATCGGTTTCCGTACCAATATCTACATTTATTGTGAAATATCTCAAATATGATTGGTATATATATCCAGATGAATCATTTCCAAATACTTGAATCGAATGTAAACCATTAGAGGGCATTGGAATTGTAGTATTTCCCAGTATTGTTATATTCGCCTGTCCATCCAAGGAATATCCCATCCAATCTAAAGTCGTTGAATTGTCAAAACTGAGTAATAATCCTTCTTGTAGATTATCTCCTATGTTGTAATTGGGATCCCATGAAAATCCAACTGCATCAAAATAAGTATAATACCCTGAATCTGCACTTGAAGTTGAAAAATAT
>JAEOTJ010000227.1 GCA_016839905.1 Promethearchaeota archaeon
CTGGATCAAAGGTATAAATATAACTTGAATCTATAGGGTCCAAAGACTCATCTTTCAATTCAATTAATTCAAAGTCAAAATCATAATCTAAATTCTCTGAGTCAAATCTATAAGTAGAATCCTCTATTCTAGTTAGTTGAATTTCATCTTGAGTAATAGGCATATCATTCAAAAGTGATACAGCAGGTACAGTTTGGATAATGAAAGATGCCTCTTGAAGTTGATGTGCATAATGAGATTTAAAAATAAACCCATTTAATGCACATTTAGCTAATGATGTTTTAACTTCAATATATAAATCATACGGCTCTCCATTAGTGAGTGCTTCTATTAATAAATTCATTTTTTGTTGAGATAGACCAAATTGATCAATTGAAATTGAAATGTGATGTTGATGGAAGCTAAGATCATTTCCAAGTGAAACGACAGCTTGTCCTATTTCGGAATCAATAATTGTAGGACCGCTTGAATCTCTTCTATATAAATCAATTATAAAATCATAATTTCTTGCACTAACTTGAGTTGCTTCAGAATATAATGCATTATCAAACCCAGCATTCAATGTAATTTCAAAAACACCACTAATAGAGCCTGGTGTCACATCGAAAATACCATCCACGAGTAATAATTCATCTCCAAGCTCAAATTTTGTAGTTTGCTCGTAATTCGGATTTTTTGCATAATAAATCGCGCCAGTAGGATTAGAAACGGGATTTACAAATGTGACATACATTCCATTGTCATCAGAACCTATAATATAACCTACATCAGAATCAGGATGAATGTAATTGTTAAAAGTACGAGTATCATCATTAATATTGCAAATATAATATGGGTCAGAAGCTGTTGCTCTGGTTGGATCATTGAAAGGTAAATACCATTTTAATGGATCTGCTGATGGAATTAAAGCTATATTTTGAAGATAATCAATATATATTGACTCAAGAAATTTATTATCAGAATTAAATTCAATATATTGATTAGGACCATCAATAGTAATCCAAAAATCATTAATTGGATAATATTGATCATTAATATTATCATAACCAGTTACTCTTAGAATCTCAAAATCAACACCTGCTACAGGTATTAAAACTTTTTGATCAACTATATATAAGGGAATAGAGGGACGCCCCATTTCTTTATAAATTGGAACCGCGTAATCCATTGATAAAAAACAGCCCCCTACAGCGACCGATTGATCTAATGTGATTGGAGTGATTGGATCAGCTCGCTCGTAAAAAAGAAATTTTCGATTTCCATCCTCATCAGGATCCTCTCCTATAGGATTTCCTGGTATGATATAAGAAAGGAGTGCTAAATACATCATTCCATCATCACTAATAAACTCGTCATTGATGTTTTTAATTACTATTGGGTTCATTAATTTAAGATATGGATTAGAATCTCCAACAGGAATGAAATTACCTCCTTTAAATCCATTCTCTATGCTTCCAACTCTAGGATATTGAAGATATAATATTGGATTATCGGAAGTGGCTTTTGGGTCCCATATAGGATTATTTTTAACGAATTTATATTTAAGAAGATATTCATATTGATATAGTGTCGTTGGTTGCGATAATGGATCGTCATCAGTTTCGATGAAATTAAAATTATCTCCATCAAATAATATCTTATTATTTAATTCACCATAATATGATTGAATATCTTGATAATATTCTGTATTCTTTAATGAACCATCAATTTTTATCATTCTATGAACAGTGTGAGAATCTCCCTCTGCTGCAAGTATCCAAAAATATCTTCCGTCATATTCTATTGATTCTAGCACCCCAGGAATTTCATGATCATTATAAATTGTAAATGATGAGAAATCATCTTTATAACGATAAATAGAGTCCTCAGTTACAGCCCACCAATATCCTTTATCCCATATTATGTCTTTTAGAATAGGATTATATTCTGTAACTCTCGTTAGTGTATCGCCTGATATACTATATGCATATAAATAATTTTTACCATCACTCATATCATGCAATATGAAATTTAATACATCTAAACCATCATAAGTAATACGTCTCAGATCTTCAAGATTAGGAATAATCATATCAGAGTCTAATGATACAAGACTTAAAGGATCGCTTGAATCGATCAAAGACTTCATATAAAGACCTTCTTTAGATATCCAAGGAAATTTATATGAAAAATAAGCTCTACTTCCAACAATTACAGTATTAGATGTTTTTCTATTTATCTCAAAATTTCCATTAATTTTAATAATATTAGAATCCCATTTTTCTCCAATATAAAAATCAGAACCATCCCAGCAGATTCCATTTGGAGAATTTATCCATCCAAATTCCCCAATATCTATATCTGCATATAATATACTAAAATCTGAATTATATTTCTGAATATGGTTATTTCCTATTTCTAAAATATAAAGATAAGTACCATCAGTGCAGATTCCTTGAAGATCACCATTTTGAATTCCACCTAAAGCTTCTAAATCATAAAAATATGGATCAATTCCATCTAAAGTAAAATCACTATTGTATTTATAAACTCCAGAATCTTCATATTCAGTTATATAAAAATAATTATCTTTATATTCTATATATCCAACATCATTATTACCTCCTAAAGCTTCTAAATCATAAAAATATGGATTAATTCCATCTCGAGTAAAATCACTATTGTATTTATAAACTCCAGAATCTTCATTGTCGGTTATATAAAAATAAGTACCATCCCAACAAATTCCAACGGGATTAATATTATCTTCATAAATATAGAATAAAGGAACAAGTGATTCAAAAGTAAAATCATTAGCATTATTTATCAAAATCACACCAATTTCATTTAATGCTACATAAAAATATGTTCCATCTGTACAGATCCCTGAAATCGAGTATTCTGATAAAGGTCCAAAATCAAGATCAAAAATAAAATCAGAAGTACTTCCGAATGGAATAGTTCCTACTACTTCCCAAGATCCCCCAGTATATTTATAATAAGCTAAATCTTCCCCATATATAACCATAGCAAATGGGTCTCCTTCATAAACAAAAATATCTCTCACATTATACAAATCACCATTTAAGGGAGTAATCGAATCACCGTTTAAGGACAAGCATGATATAGTAGTCCCATAATAATAGTAAATTTCATCCTCATCTTTACTATGATAAAATATGGTGATGGGATCAGATTCTGTTATAATATCATCAATATCACCGTCGGAAGTGTCCAATTTCTTTATTTGATAATGATTATCAAAAGGGACGTAATAAATATAAGTCCCATATTCTACATAATGCTCATAATTCTTTATATTAAAATCATCATCTAATTTTAAAATGTTTGATGACCCTTGGGGATTACTACTTAATAAGATCCACTCTTTTCCATTAGATGTTAGAGCCTGGATTCCTAATCCAGATAGATCACTTGCAGTTATTTCTTCAATCTCATTCCAAATCTGAGGATCATAAGGATCCCGAGAAAATTTATAAATTTCTCCACTTTCATATATAAGATAATAAAATTCACCATCCCAATATACATCCTTACATTCGGAAGATGGTGTAGTTAAGGGAAGATCATTAAGATTCATATTTATATTTGTATATTCACCCCACTCGTTAGGAAGTAATCCTCTATTTTGTGCTCTAATAGTTCCCTTGAAATCTTCCCATTGACCTGTCACATGATTATAATAAATTAATCGGGATCGATAACTCCAATCTTCTCCATACGCCCTTCCATCAATGCTAAGAGAAGGATCAATATTCAATTCTAACGTGTTATATAATAGACTATCCATATTTATATCACTAAAATCAAGAGTTATTGGTGTTAATAAAGGAATTTGTATATCATCGATGGCACTATTTTTAAATCTACTCGAACCATAAATTTCTGAATCTCTTAATGTTTCTGGATCATATTTACCTGAAGCAAAATCATATACACCTTCAATATCAGGATCATATAGTGTAAATGTTGATGTTGAATAGTCCATTGGATAGACTGCAAATTTCAGGCTTAAATCATCGAGATCTAAATATGTATAAATTTCTTCATTCTCTCTCTGAAATAATGGTGTTGAGATTGAGTCTTTAAAAGTGAAGTGGACGTTATTTCTTCCAAAATACGGATCATTATAAAAATCAGAACCTTGTGGATTAAGATCAAGTGTTTTTTTTGATAAATAGGAATCCAATGTTATTTCTTTGTCGTTATTTATACTTATTCCTGGATCAGTCCAACTGTATCTCCAATTATCCAGCAGATGTGTGGTTCTAGGTTCCGTTTCAGATGTTTTAATTGTTATAAACGCAATATGAGATAATTCTGATCCAGTTCCTCCATCATGGTAAATATTATTAGTACTTGTCGCTAATATATAACGATCAACTGCAGAACTATATTCATATATAATCCAATCATAAGTATTTCTTGGTATATCAAACTCAATTTCATGTTTATACCATTCTCCAATTTCAGCTTTTAAAACAGGATTAAATGTGTCAAATTGATCTTGATATCCAAAATAATGATCTGAATCCTGGACAGTTAATTCAAATGCAGTTCCCGTTCCTGTATGACCTTTCATATAATTAGTGTATTCAAACGCATAAGAAGGAAAATCTATGAGACACCATTCAAATTCAAAAATCCCTCTCTCTGGGTTGAAATTATTAATATTAACACCATTATCCTCTATCTTATCCAACAGATACCAGTAAAATTCCAATTTTGCGACCTGATGCTCAGGTTCATCACTTCTAGGGTCGTCAATAAGATCTACATTTTGAACACTTAAGTCATCCCAAGTTCCATCAAAATTATGAGTCATATATTTTTCTTCTAAAAGAGTTGGTATGAATCCTTCTTCGTAAAATAAATCTTGTACAAGATCATCTTGATAAAAATCATAGCTATTTGAAAAAGTAGGATCTAATTCAATGTTAAATATGTTATCATTGTCCATTTCCTCATTAAAACTATATATGACATCAATATCGGAAGATATATATGAAAATGTGTTTTGTGGTGTTATTAAGGAATCTCTGTCGTTGATGTTTCGAATATTTACATGCCCTTCTGCGGTTTTATGAGAATCTACTAATGCTTTATATTCATTGAAATCTTCATTGTCTTGGATTTGCTTATAGAACTGAGATTCTATTGATGTAATCTTTATTCCTTGGTCCTCATCCTCAAAAAATGTTTCTATTCTGGGTTGCATGTTTGAGGGATTTGGATCGAAAATTGGTTTAGAAAAAAGAGCTTCTGGAGTGTCCTCATAATTTAGAAATGCCTGCCAAGTTTGTGAAGAGCAGTCATAATAGAATTCAACAGTATTTTCAAAGCCAGGAATGTAAAGATGGTCATCATCGTAACTTGTTAAATCATCTAAAAACGTATATATTTTATCATTTACCATGAAACAAATCTTACCTTCTTGTTCTTCTAAAATGCTCTCAAATTTAAAAGTGGTCTTGTAAAGATCATGAGTTTCATACCATTCCTTTAGAGGATTATCAAATATTTTAATATCATAAGCAACAAAATGATCCGTATCCTCCATATCTGCTGAGAACATTAACTGATCAAAGATTACATCTTGATCCACATCCATCTTAACCGTTTTTGTCCCAAAATCTGCATTTCCTTGAGGGATAACAGTAAATTCTCCTACGCTACCACCACTATTTAATAACTTTAATTTTACTTCATTTGAAGTTCTTGCTTTACATTCAATTTCTATCACATCCCCAATTTCTAAACTAGTGGGGGTATATGTAGGGCTGATAAGATTGAGCTGTTCTGATGTGTCTGTTTGCATATAAGCTAAACCATCTCCTTGATAATTTTTAGTTAAATAATGATAGATAGTTGGTGGCTCCGAAGACTCTGAGGAAGAAAATGTTATAAACTCATTTGATGATTCTAAACGATAATTTATTAAAGGTTTTACTAAATTCAATTCATAATAACACTCTATTTGTGTAAGTATCTCTGTTTGCGATAAAAATTCAATAATTTCAGGTTGATTATTCCATTTCAGAACTGAATCATAAAAGTCTGAAGTCGAAAAGACTTTAATTCTTGAATATGGTTCCCATAATCGTTCTATATATATTGATAAAACTGAATTTTGAGAATAACCATTTATTAAATAAGGAACTTCTTTTCTTATATATCCATAGGCTATAGAGCCTATATTCTGCATTTGAACATCTGGCCAATCCCAATAACGATTATCAGGATAACTTGAGAGAGTAAATGTATCATCAATGCTATCAGAGGAATATTCTATTATTATATCTTCGCTTACATCCCATTCGTTTACATCCCATAAATTCCAATAATTATTCATATTATCATTAAAATTCTCAAAAAATTTAGTATTCCCTAGATCATCTTTAAAGTTAAAACCGCTATTCCCTTGGAGATTCAATCCACTTTCCGTGAAATCAATTCGTTCGCTGACGTGAGCCCTAATATGGTCTTGAGCAATAATAAATTGATCAATATTCAAGTAATAATCGGTGTCCTCAAGACTTTGGGTCAAAATGACAAAAGAATTAGCATTTAATTCCATTAATTCTCCTTCAAGAGTGAAAACATAATCAGGATCAGTAAGAGTTTCCGTGAAAAGGGGAATATTGTTAATATCCTTGATCTCTAAATTTACATCACCGAATAGCTCGCTAAAATGAAGATCAATATAGATGTAATAATCCATTTCAATTTCAAAATCATCAAAATTAAGTATTATTTCAATTTCTCCACCCTCAGCAGTAGTCTCAGAATTAATAATATATGAATTATCATCATTATGGTCCATATTAGAGATACTTCCAGAGATGTCTGAAGATATTTGATTGTCTACGGTTTTAACATTATAAAATTCTTTTACATTATTAATGTTAGAATCAAAATTATCATAATTCAAGTAATTAGGATCCGTAAGAACATAAGTCTTGAAATCTCCGACGCATAATAAAGAATTCCAAGGGTTTTCTGGCTCTTTTTCGGTAATTAATCGAATTTTAAACTCATTATCATTGTTAATGTAATTGGTGTAAAATTCCTCTTCTAGATGAAACTCAAATGGATCTGATGTGCTTGGAAATTCTGTTGAAGTAATGAAAAACATATCTGGTTTAATAATTATATTATCATATTGAAATTTATTTGAAGAAAAATCCTCAATTTCTTCATTATAAGTTTTATAAGAAATCATTTTATCATATTCAATCCATCGATTGTCTATAGTATAATCTTCAGTTTTTTGATTCATTAAAAAATTAACACCATCTTGTATTGTACTATCTAACAAGACTTCACCATCAGTAACATAACTAGGGAAACAATCACCAATAGAAATTGTGTTCATAAAGTTTCCATCAACAGTACCCCAATTTGGACGGAATTTATCATTTGCAATATTATCATATCTATAATTCCAAAACTCCTCATAATGTTGTATGGATAAATCATCATAATAAAAAGGGGGTGCAGTAGGATCTAATTTTAATAATGGAATTGAATTCCATGTTAATTCATCATAATTCCACATTTGTAGTGAGAGAGGATATTGTTTTATAAATGATGGAGCGATTACAGATGCATCAAATGCCACTTGTATCGAATCTAATCCTTTACGGTCCAAAACGGGTAATTTTTCAGTCAATTCTATTCCGTATATGGTGGAATCCTGCATTGGAATGGAGATATATTCTTCCCAATCTGAAAGAGCATATTCAATATCTTTAAGAGAAGCGCTTTGTAATGGAATGTTGGGAGTGGAACCTATTATTAAACTTTCTTCACTTCCTGAATTATATATCCATTCTACTTCTGATGAACTGAGTGGTTTATCATAAATCCGAACACTATCTATATTACCTTCAAAGGAATCCGCGCCATCAATCCTACTTCCGATAGTTAATTGGCTAGAAGAACTTTGAAATGCTATAGGTATAGATGCTTGAGAGTCCTCCCCATTTAAATAGAATTTAACACCTGTACCAGGGATGAAACTGGCGGCTACATGTTGCCATTCACCTAAAGAAACAGAAAGTCCAGTACTTATTCTTTCCGCTCCAGTATGAATTTTCCAATACCCATCTCTGCTTAGAATGGACCAATCCCAACCGCCATTATCAGAACTTACTACGTGTTTATTCTCATTAATATCAGTATGTTCCATTGGGTATACCCAAGCAGCCATTGTTACCCCCTTAGATCCTATAGCTTGATCAATGTTAATTGATGTTTGTATATAACTAGAATCATCTCTTTTAAAATAGAGCGAAGAGCTCCTTGTTACATCAGATTGCCAACATAATGCAGGATTCATATTGATAAGAGGATCAAACAATCCAGTAGCTTTATTTTGTGTTGTTATATAACTCCCTCCTTCTTCAAAATCCCACCTTCCAATTTCTTGAGATAATAAGGGAAGCGAGCCTGATTCCATTAACCCTCCATTCTGCGGATCAGAGACTGTTCTAAAATCAGCTAATTCATTTTTAACCAAGACCATTTGCTTTTCAGTAGATTTTGGATTGAGAGGATCTGGATCATAATAATTATAAAGTCCATCAGAGTTGTATATATCGTGCACGCTTGAATCATACATTTCACCAAAGTTATAGTTTCTACTAATAGCAGGATTGCTAATCCAGGCGCCATCAACATACTGTCCTACGAATTGCCCATCAAATTGTTGTTGTGCAGGATCTGTATCAACAGTCCAACCATCAATATCATCGTAGATATAACTATAATCATCTTTACCGGTTAAGTCTTGCGAGAGAATACCCGTATCGTAATCATAGTTAATAGGATCATGCTCTCCGTCATAATATATCAATTTATTATCCAATTCGGGCAGAGAAGCATAAGTGTCTAAAATTCCAGAATCTGAAATACTTGCCCAATCGCTTGTTACAGTAGGATATTTTGGAGTCATGGCTAATCTCGATTGAGCAGGAAGGTATTGGTAATTTAATTCATCTTTAGTCCAATCTGGGTTCAAATCGGTCCATCCATCGGGGTTTCCTATATTGGGGTTTTTCCACTTTAATGGGAGTTCAGAGTCTATATATTCTTTATTTGATACGGATAGAAAATCTTTATCAAGTGCTCCTTCAATTACATTGAATGTTGGTTCATTATAAATGCTTTCCTCATCAAGATATGAGAGGAAGGAGTATGAAATCTCAATACTATTAATTGTGTTCCAAAAAGTAGGTTCCAAATTTCTAAAATCAATAATGCTTCGATAATAATCATATTGAGTTGATTCAAATTCATTCCATGCAGTTCCAACTCTATAAGAAATTCTATCGATTGATTCGATCGCATGATCAAATACAAAGATTTGGCTATTAGGTATTCCCTCTCCTGAGAATTCTTTAGTTATATGACAAATTGGGCTAACAATGGTCGATTTATCTTCGTGATATTCAAATTTAATTTCAAATAATCCTGACTCTGATGCCACAATTAACTTATTGAGATTTTGCTCATTCAATAAGAGAAGATCTAAGATCTTAAACCTTATATCACCAAAATTTGTATTTTCAGATTTTATCCATGAATCTGAATCATCATCATATTTTAAAAAGAGAACAGCATCCATTTTACCTATTGCTAATCGATCCACGCCAAGAATAATAGTTTCAATAAAATTAACTAAATCATATTCGATTACTGAAACTTTACCAAGAATTGACTCATAAATAATATCTTGTAGATTTAAATCAATATCATATTGAATTAATTGGGAGTAATATGTTCCTTCTCCTCCCATTAATCCTCCAATCAAGACTGCTTTATTACTCCCTCCATTAAAATGATTTACAATTTTAATTGAAGTAGGAATAAAATTTTGAGGGCAATCTATAGAACATACTTGAGTTAAGTCAAATTGTTCATCAAGGATGTATTTATAAATATAATTATTTTCTCCCGATTTTTGATGCATTATAATGATAGTTCTATCAATAGAAGAGTCATAAAAGAGATCAAAACTAAAAAGTTCATAACCAGAAATGATATTTGAAGGATCTTTTACATTCCAACTTGAATGTCTATCTAAATAAATAACATCAACTTTATACATTCCTGCATCTTTTCCAATTCGAATTAATTCATCTTTTCCATCATTATTTATGTCAAAAAGTTTGAAAACTTGACCCTCTAGCTCATTAAAAGAGAATGAAAGGTCATCTCTACCATTGGTTCCATCTAATTTTACCCAACCCTCTGAAGCATCAAAATCAAAAACAGAAACATATACATCAGAACCATCAGAGGTTAAAATCATTGGTAAATGTTTCTCTCCTGGGAAAAATCTGCCCCAAGATCCCCAAATTTCGCTTTCAGTTAAGGGACTAATTTCTAGTGGTAAATAGTCATATGAAAAATCATACATCGAGCTCGAAAAATCAATGTCATCATCGATATCCCATATTACATTGTAATCTACTACATCTCCTTGAATATTAATGGTTGAAGTTTCAGTTTGCAGTGGTAGCCATTCATTGAGTAATGGATTGTAATATTCAGTAACAATATTCCATAAATCAATATCTATTATTTCATCAGGATATTCTATAATAGTAGTTAGATAATCATAAGAGTTATCTGAAGTAGTAGGATCATATTTTAATAATTTTCCAAAAATTAAATCAGTTAATAATACAACCTCAGAATAATCAAATAATTCAATATCAAAATCTGCCTCAAAATAATTTCCTGCTTTATCAAAAATGACTGCTTTTATATTATAAGGTACTGGAAGATCATCCTTTAATGATTCTCCATTTAAATAATAATTCCAAACATTTTCTTTAGAAGAATATGCACGTCCAATAGGGTTATAACTGCCTTCATCTATGGATTCAAATATTAAAATTCTATCGATGTTTTCTTCGTAAATAGATGATAAAATTAAGTCTAAATTTAGCTGAATGGTGCTATCTTCAAAATTTTCAGAGCCAAACAAGAGAACTCCTTCACCAGCTATATTTTTTCCCAAATTCCATTCAAAGGGAGATTCTCCAGCAATTGTATCAATTGAATTATCATAAATGCCCTTATATTTATGAGTTATGAAAATATTTCCAAGTTCTATAGTCCCTGTCTCATCTTCAATAACTTTTTCTATACCATCCTCAGAGTCAAACCAAAATAAGAATTCTTCACCTTGAGTAATAGTTGGAATTAATACTTCAATATTAAAGAATTCAGAAGTATCTGTTTTTAAATCCCATTTAAAATTAACGTCATCATGTTGTAGAGCTAAGTTCCCTCCAAGATATTCATAAAATTCTGCTTCAAGATCGTCAGTATTTTCCGTAGATAACAAAGAACTATATTTTTCATCAAATTCAATCATTAAAGAATCTTCGCTCATTGTAATTTCAAAATCCTCAATAAAGTCTGTGTCAATCCTAATTCTCTGAATCTCCTTAATGCGAGAACATATATCAGTATAGTTAGATCCGTCATAACCGATAATCTTATATGTAAATTTATCGTAAATTAAATCTCCGTCAATTAAAAGATTATGGAAAGCTAGGGGTTTAGTATAATGAAATTCAATATATTTAATACCATGTTGATTCTCTAAATCAACATTATCACTCCAATAAAAACCTTCATAATATTCATCATGAGCAACCATAGAAATATATTTATGATCATTGAAATATGTATCATCTTCAACATTTTTAATATATCTTAACTCATTTTCATAGAATACCTTATCCGTGATGGACGTAATAATAGGTGGAGCATTATCAATATATCTATCCACCAGAAAGGCTTCTGTAGGATTCCCCGCTTCATCAATAATGGTAACATAAACATCATAAAAACCATTAGGGAGTTGTTTTGTATCAAAAGATGCTTTCCAGCCACTATCTTCACCCTCAACATAACTTACAAAAGTTGCATCTAAATTATTATAGACTAAACCTTTTGCATAATTAATGGCTCTTATATATACTTCACAATCAGATATACTCGATACGACATCTGAGAAACCAATATCAAGCACGTATAAACCTCTAAAAAGGTCGCCTTGATTTTCTAATTTTGTGATGGTCGGTTCTGTTTTATCAACTATAAAGGAAAAGTTCAAGGTTGCTTGATATCCATATTCATCCAAAGTAATTAATTGACAATAAGTTAATCCCTCTAAGATGCTATCATCATTAAAGTTAAAGGTGTAAATATCATTTTCAATTGACCAATTACCCTCAATTGAAATATTAAATGAATAATCGGGAATAATGGAAAAATCTTCAATATAGAATGATAAGGCTCCTTCTAATGGATTAATTGGGATTTCATTAATGAAGAATTTATAAACAAAAGGAGGTTTAAAATCAACTGTATAAGTTATGTTAGAGGAATAATTTAACGTGATATCATTTATATCAAAAAATTCACAGGAAAATGTATAGTTATCTTGAGGTAAAGATTTAAAGTCGAAACTTGCAGCAAATTGATAATCCGAATGGAAAGCATTTGAGACACCGCAAACTAAGGTGATTGGATTAGGTGCACCATATATTCCATTTATATCTTCATCCGTTATTAAATCAATAAATATATTATTATTATCAATGAAATAGGAGAAATCATATGAAAGTCTATCAACAATAACCTCATCAATTGAACTTATATTTTCATTTAAATTAAGAGGGGGTAAGGGTAAATAAAATTGATTATGAATTATTAGAATTTCACCTTGATCATAAGTAATATTTCTATTCTCATCTCTAACAGCCTGTAATGGAATGATATCCGCTAGTTTATAATTGGAATCGAATAGTTTTAAGTGAGGGGGTCTATTTTTTGCGATATAAGGTATTCCATGAGAATTATTATAGGTATTATTAGTAGTAATCAAGCTCATCTTTATATTATCAATCTCTTCATTAATATCAATAGTAACATCTGAAATATTGGAGATGCTATCAAAAACAGTATTAGTAACAATAATAACTACCATTTTTGAAGAGATATATTTCTCTTCTTGATATATTTTTACTTCAATGGGTATGTTCGTAAAGTCTGTTCCTACCACATCATAAAATATTGAGTTTAAACGAATAGTTCCATAAAAATATATTTGGTCATCACTCGTTATGCTTATATCTGTTAATTCAAAATTTTCATATAAAGTACTAATTTCAGCTTTAGTGATGTCAAAATCTGTAGGAATTATTGAAACATCAAGAGTAATCATGCTATCAGAATCGAGGCCATAAATCGTGCTTTCATTAATGCCTTCTATTATAAAGTCCAAATGATTATCAAAATCTTTTATGAACCAAAAGCTTTCATTTGTAAGTATCGCAGCATTTTCTAAATCATCATATCCAACAAACCTAATGGAAATGTTATCATCTCTCATGTTTATTATATTGAAATCAATATCAATAGGAGGTGTTATATTATAGTATGCATCATAGTACATCCAATCACCATCATCACCAAGAGAGTTATATCTATATTCAAGTTCAATTCGTTCAAAATTGAAGTCCGTGAAATTAATTCCAGTCGTCATTATATACTCCGTATTATTTGTATAAGTTTCTCCTAATTCTAAAGAATAGGAATCTCCAGTTAATAGATCCATTTCTGGACTTTCAATATCTAAAATGACTGGTTCTAGAGAATAATTATTGGAATAAATGGAAAATTCAGATCCATAATTAAGATATAAAGTAATGATAAAGCTGATATTATATTCGCCCGGTTCTAAGTTATTTTCATTAATCCAATCTTCTAAATAATCCAACCTTAATAGATTATAATTTGAAGCAATATCATTATAATCAATTGGTTGAGGATTTAATAAATCTATTTGGTCATTATGGACAACATGAATATTTAGACTATCAATATATTGTTTAAATCTATCATCGGGGACTAATCCTATGCGAGAATTATAATTAATACGATTATTTAAGGAAAGATAATTAAAAGTAATGGATTCATCAAAATGATTAATAGCAAATTGAATAATCTCATTAGTTATATCATAAGCGTCATAAGTTATAAGGCCTTCGCTGTCAACTGCTCTTGAAATAAAGATCCACGAATCATCTGGAAGGTCTCGAGTATTCATCACGTAGGAGTAATGATGCCTGCTATCATGAAAGGAGCGAATCAAGCTCCAACTTTCGGGAGTAGGGCTTCCCATATCTGGAATTGAGTTTGATAGATAAAACTCCATTGATTCTATGGTTTTATATTTTTCATTAAACGAGGCATCGCATTCAAAATGAATGTATCCATCAATAATATCTCCTGAGGCATTAAAAGGACTCCACCCTCCAATACCATCTTCAATAGAAAGAGTGGATTCTAATTCGACTATAGTTGATTCCATCATTATATCATCATCACTCATTACTTCTTTTGTAATATAAAGCTCATCTAGATATCCCCTGTAATTACTAAAAACATTAAGCTTTTTAGCGCCTAAAGTTAAAGGGCCAGAGCAATAACGCAGAGAAATTGCATTTTCCCAGGGTTCCGTCCCATTAATTGATGAATTATACAATTTCCCATCTATAAACACATCAACATCTCCTTGGTCAAACCTAATAGAAATGGGTGTCCATTTATTTAATTTAATTACCCCTGGTTGACCATAAGTTGCGGTTTTTCCAAAAATATTAAAATCCTTTTTACACCAGAAGCTATTTAATTTGTCAAATATAGAGCCTGAATATCTTCCTTTTATATATACTTGAAGCATACCATCAGGAGATATTCCTAATTCAAAATTATTAAAAATTCCACCATAAGAGAGGAAAGTATTGCTAACGCCGTGGCGATTGCTTTTTGATGATAAATTAGTTGGATAAAGCCACGTGGTGAGCGTAAATTTATCATTTTTCCTTCCGAAAATATCACTTAATTTATGTTTTCCAAAATCAATGTAATCTGGAAACAGGTCAAACTTCCAACCTTTATGATTGCATTTATAGACATCATTTCTATTTATATTGAAAGCCACAGAAGAATTCAATACACCAGGTACCCAGCTTGTATCTTGTTTTAATTTACCTTCAATATTATTTATCTCATCATAAGTATAATCTCCTGAATTTTCATTAAAATGAGCTAAAAATTCTGTTATGGGATCCTTGTTTTTACATTTTAAAGCGTCTAATAAATCATCAAGTGTATATGGCCAATCGGGATAACCATCTGAATCATCGTCAATGAAAAATCGACCGTCTTCAGTAGAGAATTCCAAGCCCGCGTATTCTTCGTATTCAACCGGTTCATAAAAATCATCTCCCCCGTACTCAATCTTGGCCAATGCATTAATATCAAATGATCCATAAACCGAGTGCTTATAATAAAAAGTACCATCTTTCCTCGTATCTATTGTAGCGATTTTTTCATACTTGTTATTGACCTCAAGGTATAGATTTAAATCATCAACTTGAACACCTTGTTGTCTAGAATTAGCAATTTTTCCATTATATATTACCTCCCAGGAATTATCTTCTTGATTTTCATATGTATAAACGCATCCATATTCTACATCTTTTTTCATTTTTAAAGGATTAGTTGATATAATTTGTAAATTATCTTTAATTAATTCAAATTCATATTCTAATAAGGGTGAGGCTTTATATGAGAACCAGTGTCGAACAAGATAAAGAATTGACAATTGATATTTACCAGGTAATAAGTTATACTCATTCAAATCAACTTTAGTAGATATTGTATGGTTAATTCTTCTTCCATATATCAACTTGGAATATATTCTATATTTATCCTTGAGGTAATATCCATCAATATCAGGAACATCTATTGGGGTAATATATCCTACAATCCTTCCGACTTGGTTTCTTCTTATCGTGATACTACTTCTTATAATGAATTCTCCATTAAATGGTATTTCTCCTTGTTCAGTAAGTGTTGGATAATATTGTATCTCATCATTTTTATTATCTTTATTTGCAGAAGTAGTTATTGCATTTGAATCTTGAGACAATATTGCAAACTCTATTTGGGGAGTATCTACTTCAAAGAAACTCGAAATTGAGAAGAGCATAGGCATGAAAATGAGAAAAATCATTATGAATAAAACGGTTCGGGAAAATTTTATCTTTTGTTTAGCTTTTAGATCATTTGAAAAATCTTTAGATATATCCAATTGTTTTTTAATCTTATTAGAATAATTCTCTCTCCTGGTATGGTCGATATACTTGTTTCTTGAATTAATAGACAGGCTTAATTTAATAATGAATAGTCTGAGATTATCCCTGATAAATAAATTATAGGATGCAACAACGATGATAGAAATAGAGCATAACACCATAGCTGAAAAAAGAAGGTTAGAATTGGAAGAAGGCTTAATAAAAGAAGAAAAAATTACAAGAAGGACCAATGGAAGGATTATAATATACTTTAAATAGAAATACGTACTTTTTCTCCCTTTAAAAGTGCGCGATAATGAATTTTTAATTTTAGGAGCGAATTTATATTTCATTCGATATTTGAATCTCATCCACTCTACAAAATAGGAATGTAATTCATGCCGAATTTTCTCAATAAATGATCCCGCTTTTTGAATTATTAAAAAACCATAAACTTCTAAAGTGCTTATATCTTGAATTGATGTTGCGCCTTTAATCTCTTTTTTCATTTCTAGAGGAATCAGAGAAAGCGTTTTATTTTTATTAAATGATTTTAGTTCATGATTCAATGTATTGAGATTATGGCCGAGATACAAGTTATAAATTAGAACAAGGATAACAGAAAGAGAAAAAAAGATCATGGTTGGAAAAAGGATGTTAAGATTAGAAGGAGAAGCAAAAGATATAAGGAATATGATAAGGGGTAATAATAAAATGTAATTTAAATAGAAATATTCTACCTTCTTACCCTTAAACATATGTGATAGGGAATATTTAAAATTAGGAATATTCTTATATTTCATTCGATATTTAAACCTCATCCAATTTACATATAATGAGTGAAATTCGTGTCGAATTTTCCCCATAACTGATTCATGTTTCTCAATTATTAAAGAATCATCTTCTTCTGGATGGGCTTCTCTTTCCCTCGGACCCCTCGGACTGCTCTTGAGAGAATAAAGCCTCTCGATGAACATGTATGCGGTGATTAATGTCGACAAGGTTAAGAAAATCGTTCCAAAAGTCAGAAACGTGAATTGAATTTGATTTAGAATGTAATAACGGTTCCATCCATTAAGGAATAATGCATATAAAATGATGGAAAAAATTAAAAATCCCGTTCTTGGAATTAATAACTTTATTTTTTCAAAACCAGACCCCAATCCTTGCTCATGCTTGGGCACTGGAGGGGCTTTTTCCTGACAACTTGCTTGGGAATCCTTTAAATTCTTTTTACATAATGACATTTATATCACTCACATTTAAAATTTTTTATTATCACTATATTTCTTTTTTATTGAATAATTCTTATTTTTCATTGAAGTATTATCGGAACTTGATTTATCATGCTTAGAATATTTACTCAGTCCCCAATATGCTTCCTTTATTAAAGAATGATAATCCTTCAAATGAAATTCAATACCCTTTTTCCTTTTGGTTAAAAGAAACTATAATTTTTTCAATTATATCCTTAACTATTCTTTTACCAAGTTAAAATTTTATTAGACAAATACTTTTTTAATTTTTAAAAAACGATATTGTCAAATTTATATACGAAAAAATATATCTACAAATCTTTATAAAGTTATATTTTTTTTTCCAAAAAAGTTAAAATAATTTTCAATATTATTTAATTTTTTATTTTACTTTTGCGACCATGGAAATTTAAATAAAAATTAGACATTTCAGCTAATTGACCATTCACATTCTTACAATTGTACTTTTCTTTATTAATTCATTATTTTTATTCTTAATCCATCATCTTTTTTTTTGATATTTTATGATAGATTTTTAATAATAATTATACGCACATTTTCTTTATAGCAAAATGTATAAATTCATTTGATCTTAATAGAATTTATAAAAATCATAAAAATCATTTAATATTCTTGAAAATGACTTAGAATTATGATTTATTTTCTAAAAAGAATAATATTTCTTTAATAATAAAATAGGATTCAGATCTTTAAGCATTAACCTTCCTGGGGGTATCAATTGAAATTAAAAGGTATATTTTACTCCCTTTTAACTTTTCCTTAACAAATGAATCTTTATCGTAAGAAATTATCGCTGGCTTCTATTTTTCGACTGAAAGAACATCAATTTAGAGAAATCGGAAGCAATTCATTATCCAATCCTTTTGTCATCACTGAATTTTAAAGCCAATCTCAATTTTTTATTTATAAATGTCTATTTTAGTAATACTTTATGATGTTTTTTAACTACCCAGATTTGATAGACGATGGTGTAGAATTATTTTTTGCGCTCGGATCGATTATTGGAATGTTAGTGCTCATTGTCGGTCTTTCATTGATGATAGCTGGAGGAGATAGCTTCAAGCATAAGGCCTTGCCAATTGTTATGATGGGTTTTATTCTCGTGGCAATATGTGGATTCCAAACAGGCGTGAAATATTTTCGTATAAGATGATTTAGAATAGATATAATAAATAACAATAGCGATTGGTTTTCGAAATTTTTCTTTAAATAGATTAAAAATTAGATCGATTAAAGTTGTTTTTACCTTACATTAAAAATAGTGAAAAAATATGAAGAAAGATTTTGATTGGTATTTTATAGATGTAGCTAATTCCAAATATAAGGAGTTTAAGGTAAATGACTATATTTCACTCAGATTAATTGGAAAATATACTGAATTATATGTGAATGGAAACTATTTTATCCAATGCAAGAGATTGATTATTAACATTCCTCCAGAAGAAATAGAAACCTATAATGAACTCGACTCTATTGATGAAATTTCTGAGTTATACAAAAACTACCTAATTTACAATGAAATCTACCAAGATGAGGATTTTACTTTAAAACTTTCTTCTTATTCTCATAATATAACCACTGAAACTGAATTTTGGGCTCATTGTTCCAATCTTCAAGCTTGGGCCGAAAACAATTATGATACACGGATTTTACATTCAAATTTAGCATTTCCATTACTCAAAGAATTAACAAGAGCAGGGGATCAATTCGCAAAAAAGATTTTTAAGGAAGAAATCGCTAAGAGAATTGTTAGCGGTTTTTATCCTACAATCAAATATTTAATCAAAGAGGGTTATTTAAATTACTTAAATATTAATGAAATTCAGTGTATTTTAGAAAATTGTAAAGAAAAACTTGAATTAGACCAATATTATCGCCTGGTTCATGTAATAATAAAGTCATTATATTGGAATGTAATTACACAAGAAAAAAGTGAAAATAAAATCCTTAGAAAGGAAGATTTGCTTCAATTATTCTTGAAGCCACTAAATAATTCAATATTAAGTAAGTATCTTAGATATTATCTAAATAGAGATAATCGTAGATTAACAATAGAGATGGGGAAAATAATTAATTATTATAATACCGTAGGTATGGATTTATGTTTTGATTACTCTATAATGGGAATGTTTGATAAATTAAGACAACATTGCAGAACTATTCTCAGCCAAGATTCTAAATCCTCATATCCTTGGAAATATCTTGGAGAGGCATATAAAAAATTAGGTCAATTGAATCATGCTAAAGTCGCATTTAATGTTTATCACCTAAAAGAAGAGATAGAACTGAAAATATGTATGAAAAAACTTAGGAAAATTAAATTAAATCATTTTTTTTGGAGAGATTTCTTGCGCTATTTTAATAGAAATCATTGGCGTTTAAGAAGAGGAAGTAGAAAAAATAAAACCAAGAAAGCTCAATGGTGATTAATTTCCTTCATAAATTTTGAATATTTTTTGTTTAAATAATAGAAATAGAATTAATATTAAAAATAAAATTTCGCACAAGGTAAATAAAAAATGGTTGCTAGTAAAGGTAATAGGAAATATAATTTGCCCTCCAATGAAGATGTAGAAGAATCTACAAGTTATCTGGATATATGGCGGGTAAATCCTGCATATAAGGACATTTCGCAAAAGATGTGTAAAGCAAATGGAATTTTCTTGATATTTATTACATTCTTTTTAATGATATTGACGATATTATTAACCCCAAGTTTATATCTTTCTCTTGGATTAGGCGTATTTTTAATTATTCTTTTCTTTATCGCGTTCCATGATGATATTTATTCTCTTGAGCATGGATTTAAATATATCTTTCGAGATTTTGCTGAAATGAAGCCTTTTGAGAAATTTCACTTTTACACGCTTGAAGAGGATCCCGCAACTGTATTGATCATTAATAAAAAAGACATGATTACCATGGCAACACGCCTATTTAAAGTGGAAGTTCTCGCAGAGAATATAAATCCCACGATCAACCAATTTCTCCATGCGTTAGATCAATCCAAGATGCCATATACATACCAAGTGGTTCAAAAGCCCATTTTAATGTTAGATAAAAACTCGTCCAAGGATAAAAAAGAAATAATACTCCAAAGAAGTATTAAAAATAATACCATTGGTTCTTATCAAACTTTAATATATTTCAGCGTGTATTATCCAGTTAAAGGGGTTTTAAGCAAGAGAAAACTATTTAGGCTTATAGAGACCATCATCTCGTATTCCAATGATCTAAAGTCCAACTTTAGTGCTAACTTTCACCATACTAATATTTCTTTACTAAAGAGAGAAAAAAAACAGAAAACTGAGGAAGGGGAGGAAGAAGAAAAGATGGAAGAAAATCCAATCAATGCAATTAGGACCCTACTTTATGGAATACCCCTGAATGTTCCTTCGGTGAATGAAATCAATTCTACTCCCAACCTCAAGACGTTTAGTAATGTTTTAAGATTGATATTCACGATATTCATAATTTCAGCTCTCACTTTTTTCTTACTGCAATTAAACTTTCCCTTAATTTACACTATAGGCCTAGATATAGCAGTATTAAGCATTATAATTATCCTATGGTGGAGAGAAGTATTATTTTATATCACTCATTTGCATCTAAAACGCTACCGCGTAGTTGAGGTCCATCCCTTTTCAGACGTAAGATTTTACAAATTTAAATCCCTACAAGATAGCCTTTATATTCACATTAATAACGATTTATTGATTGCAACTCAAATGTTCAACTTGAGAAACACGATTCAACCGAGCTTTTCAATGCCTGACAAGTTTTTTAGGGCAATGAATAATCAAAAAACTCCGTTTATCTACACGTTGAATGCAACACCCATTGGAAAGGAAGAGTTTGTTAGGTACTGCGCAAAAAGTTTAAATGACAAAACAAGAGAAGAATTAGAGGGGATCATATATCGTGCCCTCGATCAAGAACCTGTTAGACGCTATAAAAATCCTCAGGCAGAATACTTGAATTGGATGGAAAAGCGGACAGGAATGTGGAGAACTTTTCTTACAATTTCCACCTCTTCGTATAAATTTACCAATGCTCAGACAATAGAAGATTTAATTGGGGATTTTTTTGACTTAGAGGATGAACTATGCATTAAGGCGGAAAATATGAGAAAAGTCTTTCAAGAAAACTTTAAAAAACATTTTTTAATCCAACTCCGAGATAAATTATTAATATCGGGATTTGTAA
>JAEOTJ010000228.1 GCA_016839905.1 Promethearchaeota archaeon
GGGGAATTTTCATTAGTTGTGATCTAATTACTCCAGAATTAGCCCATTTACTGAGTCAGGGGTGTACTCTTGAGGTGAAATAAAAAGGGGTTCATTTATAATTTTTCATTCATTTGGAAAATTAACCTAATATTTCCATTATTGAACAAAATTTACATTCAATATGGTATATGTTAGATGATCAAATAATCAAGACAGAGAACAAAACTATAATGGATTTAACTGGGATAATAAACCAATTAATGTGGAATTCGATTGGAAATGGAACTATAAAAATTAAATTTTATATTAATGATAGTGCGGGGAATATTGGTTTTAATGAAATAATAATATTCAAAGATATTTATAATCCTAAAATTACCTTGATTAACCCACAAGAGGAAGAAATTTATGGTAAAAATGCACCAATGTTCAACTTTTTAATAAATGAAAGTAATTTAGATTCAATGTGGTATATCATTAATAATGATAATAAAACCATAATTTTTAACTCTGTTGGGCAAATCAATCAATTAATTTGGGAGAGTTTACCTATGGGTAATGTTCAAATACAATTCTATGCAAATGATTCAGCTGGAAATATTGGGAACATTACAATTAAGGTTTTTAAAGCAATTTTTATCTCCAATGAACAAGGTAATAGTAATGAGGGAAAAAATTCACCTGAAATCCTAATTATTTTAGTAATTTCTATAATAGGAATCATAATAATAAGTTCAATTTCAATTGTTATTATTAAAAAAAAACAAGACATAGATTATAGAAAAGATGGAAAAATGGATAAAGAATGGAGAATTTTAGATTAGTAATAATATATGATTGAAAAAAGGGATTATAAAATTATTTATGATCATAATTTTTTGTATTCAAAGTGAAAAAATGCAAAATTTATAAATGATAATAAAGCGATCTTTAATTATTGAAAACTAATAATTTTTTAACTCTTTTAAAATTCTGAAGATCTAATAACCTTTAAATTAATATTTTTAAAAATCTTGGAGTTACTCTTAATGGTGGAAGAAAGATCAATAGAAATGGATCTTGGTAGAGTTTTTATTCCTTGTCGAATAGTTCTAGAAATGGAAGCAATAACATCCTTGTATCTAGAACTCTCTAATTATAGTACGATTAAAGAAGTACCCGAAGGTCGCCCTTCAGCTGAAGAATTAGTAGTAGCTTTAAAAGTAAAAGGGAACGTGTTTTATGAGAGGGTAATTGATTATTTTATAAACACTACCGTGGCAAAAATTAAACCTATTGCAATGTATGCCAGAAAGCATCATGACAGATACCGAATGGGAAATGTATTACCTTATGCTAAAACCAGAGTGTGTTTATATTTGGCATTACATCGGTTAAAAGTAAAATTTCTAATCATTAAAGATTTCATTCAAAAATTTAAAAATAGTCAATCTGGTTTGGATATGTTCTTCCATCCAAACGACAAATCACATAAGTCAGTAATGTCTGCTTTATATAATTATTTTACAATAAAGAATAGATATAACTTAGAATTAATGCTTCCAAAAGAAGGAGTTTCCGATAGAGTTAAAAGTTTAATTGATAATCTTGATTCGATGACAAGAGATCGGTTATATGATTTAGCCACCTATGTAGCACATTCAGAAGAATCAAATATAATAAAATTCATGATGAGACAAATAAAAGCATCAATTTTTATTTGCAGGATAATGTTTGCAAAAATGGATGTCCTTACCCCTTTTGCACGCGGAAAGGAAATCCTAATAGAAGAGGAAGAAATAATGGTTAGCAATGATTTTCTCCCGAGTATATTACCAGCAATGTCGGTATGTTTTAGACAAAAAAATTATGGCCATTTGAAAGACCTCTTCACAGCATTTAACTTCATGATGAATAGGGTATTGGATAGTATAAATTATGCCTATAATACTGCTTCTGGTGGAGAATTAACACTTGGGCTAGAAGAAACGTTATATAATACCGGAAATCTCTTTGATTATGGACCAGGATATATGCCCAGTATCACAGCTCAACCCAGATCAGAGAGGCCTGCCGCTCCTGCTCCTAGCATTGCTCCTCAAACATCTACATCTCAAGCTCCTAAGACTGTTCCTCAGACACCTGCTGCTCCTGCTCCTAGCATTGCTCCTCAAACATCTACATCTCCTGCTCCTCAACAAGCCAAGCCTTCAAGTTCAACCCAAGAAAAAATCTTGATTAATACTGCTGGAGGAGGTGCTTGGGAAAAACTCATTGATGATATTAAATCAGCTCAAAATAATCAACAAATAATATCATCATTAGGAATTACTAAAGAATATTTGGCACAATTCGTCAAATTTCATAATATATTTTTTGATCTTTTAAATGAGGCCTCAAGACTTCAAAAAGAAGGAGCAGATAAAATGCCCTCTGCTCAAGAAAAGGAAGAATTATTGAGGAAAGTGGTACGGTGGAAAGCATCATTTTAATTAAACTGACTTTTACTTCTTCACATTATTTAAGTTTATGATGAATAAAGTCTTGAATAGAATTAATTATGCTTATAATCCTACTTCAGGTGGAGTGTTTTCTTGGTTAGAGTAATAGGAATCGATCCGGGTAGTAAATCTTGGGATTTTTTTGGATTGGATGATGATATAATAATTTTAGATACTTCAATTCCTTCTAAAGATTTGATTCAAGAACCAAAAAAAGCTATAACTATTATAAAATCAGTAAATAATATCGATTTGATGGTTGCCCCAAGTGGATTTGGACTTCCTTTAAAAGATGCCCATGAATTAACTGAAAAAGATATTTTTTTTACTTTATTAAAGTTTGATAAAAAAGAAAAAGATAAACTCTTAGGTCTTGGAGATATTCTGAGATTACTCAAAGCAGAACCAATTAACGGTGTGCTTGTCCCGGGAGTAAAACATCTTCTCACTGTTCCAAAATATAGAAAAATTAATAAAATTGATATGGGGACTGCAGATAAATTATGTACTGCTGTGGTTGGTATTCGAGATCAAATGGAAAGGTTAAATATTCAACCAGAGGAGATAAATTTTATAATGGTAGAGATTGGTTATGGTTTTACTGCCGTTTTAGCAATCGAAAATGGTCAGATTATTGACGGAATTGGAGGTTCCAACATAATGGGTTTTAGAGCATGTGGTAGCTTGGATGGTGAATTAGCCTATTTGATTAAAAACATTAAAAAGGAGAACATATATAAAGGCGGAGTTGCTACAATTTCGGGATATTCTGATTTGAGTTTAAAAGAAATAACTCTTTTGGCAGAGAGAGATAAGCAAGTAAAAACCGCTCTAAAAGCTTACATTTCAAGTGTTAAAAAAGCAGTATTTGGAATTTCTTCTTCTTTTTCAAGTAAAGAAAAAATAACAGAAATACTTTTAGCTGGAAGAGGTACTGAATTAAATTATATTAGAGATCGAATGATTAATAATTTGAACTCACTTGCTCCTGTAAAATTAATGAAAAATTATAGTCATATAGCAAAACGTGCCGCTCAAGGTGCTACTTTCATTGCAAATGGTCTTTTAGGAGGAAAATTTGAACCAATTATTAATAATTTAAAGATTAAAGAAGCGACAGGTTCAATTTTGGATGATATATTTATTCCCTTCAATAAAGAAAAATTTATGAGTGATTTCAATTAAAATTTTAATAATCACAGGAGTGGCAAGTTATCCTATATTAAAAAAAGTTATAGAACCAATAAAAGAACATGATATTGAAGTTCGAAAAGCCCCTGTTTCTATTGCTGCATTTCTTTCAGAGGATATGGTAAAAAATATTTTAAAAGAGCTTCCTCTTATTGAGTATGATATAGCTTTACTTCCTGGATTTGTTCAATGGGATGCAAAAAATCTAGAATCTGAATCTTCCATTAAAATAAGGAAGGGCCCTGAATTTGCATCTGACCTTCCTTGGATATTAAAAAATTTAGAAAAAGTAGAATTATCAAATTCAATTCCAGTTAATAAGTTATTTATAATTAAGGGGGAAGTAGAATGTAATCAAATAGAAAAGGAACAAAAAAATATCGCTAAAACTCAATTAGGACACCACACATTTTATATCAACGAAAAAATATCTGATATTATGGTTGGTCGTAATTTAAATCCACCAATAATTGCAGAAATAGTGAATTGTACTGAGAAAAGCGATAAAAATATTTTAAAAAAAGCTAAGCACTATATTAATTCAGGAGCAGATGTTATTGATATAGGGTGTGTAGCATACAAGCCATATCCTGAGAGGGTAAGAGAAATTATCAAACTTATACGAAACACCTTTAATGTGTTAATAAGTATAGATTCAATGGATACTCAAGAAATTCTTTCAGCTGTTGATGAAGGTATTGATTTAATTCTCAGTTTGGATTTAAGTAATTATGAGGAATTTGTTAATATCCCCAAAGACATTCCAATAGTGATTATCCCTACTAAGATCAAAGCAGGATACTTCCCTAAAGATCCAAAAGAAAGGATAAAAAATTTATTAATCCTAACAAAAAAAATGTATGATATTGGTTTTAAAAAGTTGATTGCAGACCCATTATTAGAAACTCCTATTGCTCCAGGTATTTGTAATTCTTTAGAAGCTTATTTTTTATATAAAAAAAAAGTTGCTGAAAAAGAAAATAAGGCTCTCGAATTACCCTTGTTTTTTGGCATTTCTAATGTTGTGGAATTAATGGATATAGATTCTGTGGGTGTTAATGGCCTTTTATCTAGCATTGCAATTGAACTTGATATAGGAATTTTATTTACTGTTGAGCATAGTACTAAATTAATGGGGGGAGTTGCTGAATTAAAACAATGTTTAAACCTAAATTATTTAGCGAAATATAAGAATTCTCCTCCAATAAATCATGGAATCCAAATCTTCAAGGCTAAGGGGAAAATTAGTCAAAATACACCAAAAATAGATAATAATATGATTTTAGTTGAAAATCTCAATAAAAGTTATGTTCCTGATGAGAATGGTTATTTTAAAATATATGTAAATCACTATTCTAAGAAAATTATTGTTTTATTCTTCTCTATTAATCATGAATTAATTATAACTTACATTGGAATTAACTCAGAAGTTTTAAGTAAAGAAATTATAAAAAATAATTTAACAAATAATATTTACCATCTAAATTATTTAGGACGAGAATTAAGTAAGGCAGAGATATGTTTAAATATGGGAAAACCATACATCCAGGATGAATAAAATAAAAAAAAGATTTAGAATTTTTTACATTATCTCATAACAAGTTTTAATATCTAAGGTAGGTTCTAAAAGGGGAGTTAGTTTTTTCATGTTCTTTCCTAAATTTGCCATGTGTTCTTTTAAAGCTGCATCATCCATATATTTCTCATAATAAATGATTGTATTCTTTTCCTTACGTCCCTTAACTGTATGGGGTATGTATTCAAGTAATCCTGGTTCAGCAGCCTTTAATTTCGGGATTAATTCTTTTAAAACCTCAATGGCTTCTTCCATTTTTCCTTCTTTAACTTTAACCGTTGCGATTATTGTAGGAATTCTTTTCACCAATAAATTTATTACTTCCTAAGAAAATGTATAATAAATATTATAAATTATATTCTAACTTAAATGATAAAGAAAAAAAAAATTGGCATAGTAATCATTGTTATTGTTGTTTTTAATGTTATACTTCTTACTTATTTATTTTTTAATCCTATATGTATTAACAACTTTGATTGTAATCCCGATTGGCAACCATATGATTATTATGGAAATGGAAAAGCTGACAGTCTAATCGAACAATGTGCTCTTTATAGTGTAGATAATACCATATATAATCAATTTTGTAATGGAAAATTTAGATATATTTACAATGCAGCTTTAGATGAGTATGACGATGAGAATTACAATATTGTAAGACATGCTGGAGCAATGTATTCAACTATGGATGCGTATAAAGAGTTTAAAGATGAGCGTTATTTAACAGGGGGTTTGAAAGCTCTTAATTATTTATGTGATTTAACTACAGAGATAGATACAGATATATGGGCAGTGAAATATGACGGCTATATGAAAGTTGGAACTACCGCTATTGGGATCTTAGGAATTGTTCGATATTGGGAAGCAACTGGTAATGATGATTATAATAATTATGCAGAGAATTGGGCTAACTTCATAGTTTCTCAACAACGAGCTGATGGGGCATTTGCCGGAACTTATGGTAGTGAAGAAGAACAACTATACTTTTCTGGAGAAGCTTTATTTGCTTTAGCATTAGCATATGACATGCTGGAAAAGCCAGAATATGTTATTACAATGGATAAAGCACTCGATTTCTATTGGAATGAAAGTTATAATTATAACAATACAGCATTCATACCTTGGGCTTCATCTGGATGTGCGAGATGGTATGAATTAACAAATGACATTGAATGGTTATATTTTTGTTTTAATATGACTGATACCCAAATTCTCCACCAGCATTTAACCAATGACAAAGACACGTTAGGAAATAACCTCTATGGTTATTTAAAAAACCCAACGGTTAATACTGGAGTTTATTTAGAAGGAATAGGAGATGCTTTAAGAATTGCTAAATTAATAGGTGATACTCAAAGGATTGAAAAATATCATGATTGTTTAAAAGCAGGAATAGAATGGGTTACATCACTTCAATTCCGGGATATATCCCAATTAAGATGTCCTAATAGAGGTTTTGGAGGATTTCATAGAGCATTCACGTTAAAAAATGCATATGATATTCGGATTGATTATAATCAACACGCTATATCAGCCATATTAAGAGTGCTTAGGGAATTTACAGATGAAGATATTAACTCTATCGAAATTAGAGAAGGTATAGTCGATTTTATAAGTGAAAAGCCTTTAAGTTCTTGGTTGATTGTCTGGCTTTTCTTAATAATCATTACTATAGTGATAATATCGTTTATTTTAATAATAAAAATTGTGATCAAGATTGGAGACCGTACGATTACTAGGGAAAAAGAATCGCAGAAAACTTAATTGAACAGCATTAATAAATTTTAAGAATATTATAGAATGTATCTCTCTGAGCGGGACGCTTTCCTGCTGATTTTATAATTTGTATTATTTCTCCTGTCGATAAATATTCTCCATGGAGTGATCCTGCACTTTTAGAAATATTTTCTTCCATTAAAGTACCAGAAAAATCATTTACGCCATAATTTAATGTAACTTGAGCAAATTTAGTGCCTAATTTTACCCAAGAACATTGAATATTATCAATATAATTATTAAAAAATAAACGAGCTACACTATATAATTTCAAGTCTGCCATTCCATAACAATGATTTAAAGGAAATTCTTTTAGTCTTGATAAAACTGGCTTTTCTTTTATAAATAAAAGGGGAATAAATTCAGTGAATCCATTCGTTTCTTTTTGAATATCCCTTAAAATGTTTAAATGATTAATTCTATCTTTTAAATCTTCAATATGTCCATACATCATTGTACATGTAGTTGGAATATCGAGCTTATGAGCTGTGGAAACGATTTCCCTCCATTGAGCTACGCTAACTTTATTAGGACATATTATTTTTCTAATTTTATCATCTAATATTTCGGCTGCCGTACCTGGAATTGAGTCTAATCCTTTTAATTTTAAATCCTTTAAGGTATTTTCTAAATTTTCACCAAATAATTCGGATAAATGAAATATCTCTTGAGGAGAAAAAGCGTGAATATGGATTCTTGGATTGACTTTCTTAATCGTTTTAAGAATATCCAAATAAAAATCATAATTCAACTCGGGATTTATCCCTCCTTGAATACATACTTCTGTAATGCCTAGCTTAACTGCATTTAAAACCTTTTCCCTAATATCTTCAACGGTTAATGTAAATGCATCATTATTTATATTAGAAACACTAAAAGAACAAAATTTACAACCTTGATAACAGACATTCGTAAAATTAATATTTCGATTTATTACAAAGGTAACAATTTCATTCTTTTTTTCAGAACAAATTTGATCTGCTACCATTTGTAGAGCAATAAATTCTTTTCCAGTAACTTTAAATAGTTTTAAAGCTTCTTCTGGAGAAATCTCCTCCTGACTTAGAGCTTTTTGTAATATACTCTTAATATCAGTATTAATTTTTTGAAAAATTTGAGATGTAATCATCTATGTTATATTATTTATAGTTTTTTTAATAGTTTCTGAACAAAACTCTTTATCATTGATAAATTTGTCATAAATTGGGAGTCTTTCTTTTAATAGATATCCCTGTTTTTCACAAATCCTACTAAGATGGTCAATTTGAGGCCATTTATGATGAGGATTTATATAATCTATCGTAAAGGGCGAAATTCCTCCAAAATCATTGATACCTACATCAATGAAATCTTTTTCATGACCAGCAATTAAATTGGGAGGGACTTGAATGGAAATATCATTTTGAAAAATAATCTTGGCAATTCCAACAATTTTTAACATTTCTTCAACGGGAATTGGCTCCTTTATATTATATAGAATGCCCTCCTTACTTACAAAATTCTGAATAATTACTTCTTGAATGTGACCAAATGTATCATTGATTTCTTTAATTAAAAACAAATCTTTGATTCTATCTTCTAAACTCTCACCAATCCCTATTAACAATCCGGTTGTAAATGGGATCTTTAACTTTCCCGCATTTTCAATGTGGTTAATCCTTTTTTCAGGGGCTTTACCTGGAGAAAATTCATGAACTCCTCCCTTTTGAAATAATTTCTCACTTGTACTTTCAAGCATCAAGCCCATGCTAGCATTTAAATCCTTGAGTAATTTTAATTGGTCGTGAGATAACAGACCTATGTTTGTGTGTGGTAGAAGATTAAATTTTAACAGGTCTAAACAAATTTCCATTACGAAAGCTATGAAATCAGTATGATTCCTATTTGATAATTCATTTTTAACTTCTTGGTAATTGTATGGATCTTCCCCTGAAGTGATTAATCCTTCCTTACAGTCATATTTCAGGGCTTTCTGAATTGAAGATTTCTTTTGTTTCTCACTTATAAGTATTATATTTCCTTCCTTACCTTGTTTTAAGACCCTGTAATTATAATAACAATAATTACAGTTATTTATACAATAATTAGATAAAGATAAAGTAAAATTTTTTGAGTAGGTTATAATATTTCGCATTGATCGCGGTAATTGGGATCTAATCTCTCTAACATTCTCTTTTATTTTATATAGTGATAGATTCTTGAACTTCTGAATCTGAGCTCCATTATTCATTTCTTTCTCTCAGGTATTTCAAAATGACATAACTATTTCTATTATCTACATTCATTAACTTAAATCTTGGACCTTCATTCATTTTATCAAAACCTTCTCCATCGATTAAGCTTGTTGCATCCATCCCCCCAATCAACCACGGTGCGACTGTCAACCTAATCTCATCAATTAGATCATTTTTGATAAAATCCCAGTTTAATGTCCCTCCTCCTTCTAATAATATAGATTCTATTCCCATTTCAAATAAAATTGGCATTAACTTTACTAAATCAACTTGCTTAGATTTACCGACCTTAATTATTTTTACATTTCTGTTCTCATATTCCTTAATCCTTTTTTCTGAAACATTTTCAGTTGTACATATAATAGTTGGATAAATTTCTGGCTGAAATGTAATAATATTTGAATCTAAAGGTATTTCTAAATTACTATCTAGTGCTATTCTATAATAACCATCATGTTTATGAAATTTAATGTGGAGCTTCGGATTGTCTTTTAAAATAGTGCCCTTCCCAACTATTATTGCATCTACTTGAGTTCTAAGTTTATGAACCTCAATCCAATCTTCCTCGTCTGATAGCTCGGGATCTCCCTTTTTTGAAGCAATTTTACCATCTATGGTCATTGCTGCACTTAAAAGTATATGAGGCTTTTTTCCACCGATTTTTTTTTTTTTAATCATATTAATTAATAAAATTAGATTTAAATCATTATTTAATCAAGCTTTTACACTTTTTAGAAAAGATAGATTTGTATATTAGCTAACCTATTTTCCCTAATCTCTGATAAATGAAATACTCTTCATATTTTTTTTTTTTAATTATTATAGATCTCTCTAACTTTAAAATATTGCTCTAGAATTGTTAATACCATAATTTTAAATACATCAATTTTGTTATATTTATTAGTATTTATTATAGGGATTATAATAGTTATTGATGTTTTTTATCTAATAAATAAGAGGGATTTTATTGAAAAGTAATAGAATTAGAATTTTATTTGTATTATTAATTATTGGATTTTTTCTAATTTCTATTAATGATTTAAGTTTATTAACACATAATCGATTATCTAATCAGAATAATAAAGAAATAAAGGATAAACAACCTCAACAATCTGGTGTTAAGCAATTATGGGCTAATTTTACGAATGATGAAGTGAAAGCAGTAGCAATCTCATCTGATGGGAATTATATTGTAGCTGGAACCAAAGGTGATAGAAAAGTGTGGTTATTTGAAAAATCGAGTTCTAATGCTCTGTGGAGTTATACGACAAATGATGAGGTATATACGGTGGCGATCTCGTCTGATGGGCAGTATATTGTAGCAGGAGGGAAGGATAATTATGTATACCTTTTTGATAAATCAAGTTCTAACCCTTTATGGAGTGACAATATTGGAAGTGAAGTACTAACTGTAGGGATATCTTCTGATGGAAATTATATCGTTGCGGGTAATGCTAGAGGTTATCTTTATTTTTATCATAAATCAAGTGAGAATTATTTATGGAGAGACGAATTAGGTGAGGATCAGAATGTTTACTCAGTAGCGATCTCATCTGATGGGAATTATATTGTAGCGGGTTCGAGAAATAATAGAGTTTATTTTTGGAAAAGTTCTAGCTCAACTCCAGAGTGGAGCTATTCAACTGGAGGAGATGTAAAGACTGTCGATATTTCTTCTGATGGTAAATACATCGTAGCGGGTAGTAATGATCATTATGTATATCTCTTTAATAAAGAAAGTTCTACACCCCAATGGCAAAAAGATATTACTCAAAATGTAGTGTCTGTAGCAATTTCATCTGACGGGGAATATCTCGTAGCTGGAGGTGGTAGTCTTCTCTATCTCTTTAATCAATCAAGCTCAAATGAAATGTGGAGCAGATCAGTAGGAAATGTGAACTCAGTTGCGATCTCTGCGAATGGTGATTATATTGTATCTGGTGATGCTTCTGATGAAATTTATTTGTTTAATAAATCGAGCTCAACTGAAATGTGGAGCAAATCAGCATCAGACCAAATTTTTTCCGTAGATATATCGTCTGATGGTCGGTATTTTGTAGCTGGTTCGAAAGATAATAATGTATATCTATTTAGACAGATTTTTCCCGTAGGAGCTTTTTCTCTAACTTCAAATGCGGGAAATCCAGATAAAAATGGAATGTTTACTCTATCTTGGAATGAATCCTTATGGGCAGAGAACTATTCTGTCTATACTCATGATAATTATATTACGGAAATAAACGGAACAGTTACTACTCTAAGTGAGGGTCTAACAAATAATTCTTATACAATTTCTGGAAAGACAGATGGGGATTATTATTATGCCGTTGTTGCTGTCAACGAGGATTACAATTCAACTTCTAATTGTGTAAAAATTACCGTACAATTTCCTCCTTATAATGCTAAATTTGATGTTATTGAAAATGCGTCCAGTAATAAGCTAGAAACTGGATTTCAAGCCATTGAAGATAACTATTTTAATGTCTCTACTCCTGATATGTGGAATGCGGAGTCTTGGCAATTGAATGCATCAACTTATTCAAAAGAACAAATAGTTCAAGATTCCGTGTTTGAAGTCCCAGAAAGTAGTTCTCCTTGGTCTGCGTCAGATAAAGAATCAGGTAATGGCCATTTCTATAATTATTGGCAACCAGACCCAGATAATCCAGAATATGTCAGAACTAGCCTATATTATACTGGGAGCCAGATTGCCTTTAAAGAACACGATTCTAGTTATTGGGAACAGGATATCAGTAATATTAATCCTGACTCGTTAGAAATACATAAAGGTAAAATTTTCCAAGAGGAAAATGAGACAACTCTTAAATGGGATTTTACAATAGACCCAGACTTTACTCAAGATCTTGAATGTCCTTATGGCGGAGAATATAATCCTCCATATGATGTAATTAATCTAAATTATGAAAATAATGAGTATTTATTAGTAGATATTTCTCCCGATGATGGAGCAAGTGGACGCAATCCCTCAGCATCATGGAATCATTATATAGATCTACCATACGAGGTTGATTATGCTCAAATTACGATCTCTTGGGAAATTGACTCTTCTTCTTCTTTTGAGGCTTTTGATAAATATCAAGTTTCGGCTAGAATTAATGAAGAATACATTTCTGGAAGTAATTTAATTATAAAAGATGATTCTCTTCCATATACCGGTTCTGATGAAGCCTTAATTATATATGATAATTCCAGTCATCTTGATCATGGAATTATTAAAAGGACATATAATATAACAGATCTACTTGATAAAAGGATGGGAAATAATACATTTGATTTTGGTGTATGGTCAAAAAATCCCACGCATTTAGGGGATAACGATCAGATAATAGCAAAGTTTCATTCAATCGAAATTCTTTATAATACCTCAGACAAATACGAAGTAGCCTCCTTAGAATTTGATTATAAATGCATTGATCATAATAATTACGGATACAATAAATTTACAAAAAATAAGATTGCTTCGCTTTACCTGATATTAGGAAATGATTTGAGTAATGAAGAATATATTAGAATCATTGATTGTTCTCAAATGAATATTAATGATTCTGATGAGGAACCGGTTGATTACACGCATATTAGCTTCTCCCTTTCTCAAGAATACCTAGATTTTCTAGACTCTGATAATCTAGGGTTCAAAATAGGGGTCCTCTTTGAAGATGATTTATACGGAAGGATTTACTATAGATTATATTTCGATAATGTCAATTTTAGTATAAATTATAAACATACTAATGTTACATTTTCTGGATTGGAAAATAACATCGATAACATGGGTTGGAATTATATGGATGACTTTTCTTTAAACGTTGACACTTCTAGTTGGAGCGAAGGTGAAACTCATAATATTCAATTTCGCTCAAATCAGAGCAAATATGAAAATAATTTATATCTTAATTTTGACTCAGAATTAAAAATAAATTCTACGATGGGAGTTTCTAATGGTGCATATGCAATTTATGAGATAGAATCTGTTGATTCTGAGTATGGATTGTGGAATATAACTTATGACAATAGGGATTCCTATTATAGATTAGAAAGTACACCAGATTTCGACATTTCGACATATTCAATCGCCTTTATAAATCTGCCTGCATTTGATTCAAAACGATCAAACAGTAGTAATTGGAATATTTTCAATGCGATTTCACCAAATTTTTTAAATGTATCCCAAAATAATTTAATTCGATTTAATTATAGTTCTGATTTAAAAAACCAAAGTGCAAAAATTGAAAATGCTTTTGGTGTAGGAGATTGGACTTTGCAAGCATTACAATTAAATTATATTACAAATTGTACTTTTAATACAACAGAAGACTATTTAGGAATACCCTCTTATTTTATAGCTCAGTCTTTAGAATATAACTTTACTTTAATAGAAGAAAATCCAATTACCGGCAATTATAGTCTCATTGTTTATAATAGTTCTTATGGTGTAATGGATATATTTCCTCAATATTTTAATTCTTCTGAAACTGAAATAATTGGAAACATATTTCTTTCTGGAAGTTATGACCTTGGACAATATTATCTTTCAATAGAATGGAATGATACAGCTACAGTGGCAAATAGAACTTTAAGATTTGGATCTATAATAACCTCATTTTATATATTAAATAATACTCAAGCTCAACTCTATGAAAGTACGACTTCTGTACAAGTTGGAGATAATGCAACATTTAAATTATATTATCGAACTTTGCTGGGCAATTTTAGTATTGCTGGAGCGATAATTACCGTTTATGATAATACCACAGGCACACCAGTTTTATGGGGTACTCCTTGGACAGGCGAATCTCAAGCAAGCGTTACACCACTAACTGAAGGAAATCATTCCATCGATTTAGGAACCGATGGTGCTAGTCAAGGGACTTATAAAATCTTATTTAAATGTGAAAAAGTACTCCACAAAACACAATATTTAACGTTTGATATAGATATAACAACTGTTCCAACAACTTTAGTAGTAAATATAACTATAGGCGCTTATTATTCCATATCCCAATGGGTAATAAATGATGACAATATCCCATATGTGAATGATAGTACTAATAGTGTATTACAATTAAACTTAACAGATAGTAGTTCGGGAGTGGGTCAAACAGGAGGCTTAATTATCGCAAAAATCGGGATAATTGGTGGCTTTTTCGAAGCGATCGATATAGGCGGAGGTTTATATAATCTAACCTTAGATACAACAGGCTGTGATGCTACTCCTGAAGGTGGAAACATAACTCTTTATATAATTTGTACTGCAGACGGCTATAATTCAACCGAACTTAACGTTATAATCAAAATAGCTAAAATTCCAACACAACTTGAACTTCAGAATATAAATCCTGTTTATGCGGAAGGACAAATATCAATATGTGCGATTATGGAAAATATTGATGATCCTGGGTCCCCAAAACCAAATAACCATGGAAATTTAACATACTACATTCATCAAGGAGGTGCTCCAAACTTAACTGGAACAATGGAATTCAAAATGGGTGGATTTTATATTAGAGATATAATGCTGACAGGATTATCCGCCGGAACATATTATATTTATATTAATGGAACAGCTCATAATTGTAATAATTCACAAAGCAATGAGGTTCAATTTGCAATAATTCCTCAAAACGAGACTCAATTAGAAATTATTATAGTTCCAGAAACGATTCGGATCTTACAGTAATTCCAAATAGAAACGACTCTAAGCTATAGTGGAAATGGAACACAAATAGCGGATCAACAAATTTATTTCAATTTTAGTATAACACACCCAACTGAGGACACTATAAGTTTTATTATTGAAGATGAAACCGATGTGGATGGAAAATGTTATTATTATTATATAGTTCCCGAAAATTATAAAGATGGCACAATTACCATTAATGTCACTTATAATGGGCAAGAATATAAAATGGCAAGTAAGAATGGAACAGAAAAAGTGATTTTTGGGAGAAATCTTATCATATTAAATATAACCGATACCCCAGATTTTGTAAGAGTCGGTTATTCAGCAACTTATCGAGGTAAGATCTTTATTACTGGCGAAAGTATCGAATATAGAGAACTATTCTTTGTCGCATGGTATGATGATAATATTCCATTTATTACACAACAAATATTTACTAATGAATTGGGAGAATTTGAACATACCATCTCTGAAATTTCAGATGGATATGAAAATTTGACAATTTGGTTTGAACATAAAAAGACAACTACTATAGCTTACAATTATACTACTCAAATGGATTCGATATTACCAAAATGGAACGTAAATTTTACTTACGAGTCTTTACCTGATATAATAAGATTTGGACAAGAATTAAATTTTAATCTTAAATTTAATTGTACACTAAATAGTTCCTTGTCTTTTAACGGATTACCAGTTACTTTTACTTTTAGATATGGTATTATAGTTGAAATATATACTGAATTTGTTGGTGAGAATAATATTGTATTATTCATTTATACTGTTGCAGAAAGTTTCAGTGGTGATTTGAATGTATCAATTGAATTTTCAGGTACAACTAAATTCTCAAACTTTAATGAAAATTTTCTCTTGGAGATAACGGAAAAAATTCAAGTAAATTTAGAATTTGTTGAAAAACCGCGATTACAATACATGACAGGAACACATTATTACTCTGTGAAAGCCATCGATGAGGATGGTAATCCATTAGAAAATATAAAAATAGTTTTTGAAGTATTAGATATAAATAGCGAAGTTATCTATACTGCAACTACAACTACTGATGAGAATGGAATTGCTTCTATATCTTTAGAATTAACTAAGACTGGAGACCAATTTACTATTAGAGTTAGATTTATCGAAAAAGGAATTTATGCTGGTTCAGAAATTACTTTCGAAGATATTAGGGTAGTAGATAGCGTTATTTTATTATTTGATCTTCTTCCTTATATTTTGATTGGTATTGGTATCGCTATAGGATTAAGTGTCGCGATACATCGAGGAATAATTATTCCTAAAAGGACTAAAGAAATGGAATATTTACAAGAGATGTATCAAAAACTATCTGATGTAGAAAATATCCAATATCTAATCATATTAAATAAAAGGAGTGGTGTTCCATGCTTTAATAAAGGCTTAACTGAAGTCCCCATAGATGGTGCTTTAGTTTCGGGTTTTTTAACTGCAATTTCATCTTTTGGAGCAGAAATAGGTGATAAAATGGAGGATAAAAAAGAAAGCGAAGATAAATTACCTATATCTTACCTACCTTGGACATCTAAACCCTCTAGTGATCAGAGTGGATTACAGGAATTATCATATGGGAGATTTAAAATAATTCTTGAAGAAGGAAATTATGTAAAAAATGCATTACTTCTTTTTAAAAGACCAAGTGATACTTTAAGGAATCAATTAAAAATATTCACCCGAATTTTTGAAGCAAAATATGAAAAAAAGTTAAAAGAAGATACAGGCGAAATGTTGAAAGAGGGCCCCTTAATGCAATTAATAGAAGAAGTATTTGAGGCTGATCTTTTATATCCACATCATGTTGTTGGAAGTAAAATAGATGATTATTTTTCAAGTGTATCTAAAAAAGATGTAGGTAAAAAAATAATCAATATTGCCAAGAGTGAAGAATTTAACTTAAATTTTTATTTAAGAGATATGATCTCTTATTTAAAGACTCATGGAATTGACGAAGTAAAATCTTTTGAAAAACTTGATAAATTAAAGAAAGAAAAAATAATATTTGCTATAAATCCTAGAACTAATTATTTAATTGAAAAAGTAGAACCTTATATCGCACAATTAGATTCAGACGATCGAAATGTATTATTTGCTGTTTTTAAGGGTCATTTTGCTGCTTTAAGTATTCAGAAATATTTCAAAAAGCGAAATATTGTTGTTAAAAAAGATATTGATGTTACTCTTCAAAAATTAAAAGAATTAAAGCTAATAGTGAGTGGGAGAGGTATGACTGAAGTGGGAAATGTCCTTGCAACTTTATTAAAACTTATTCCAGATTTATAATTTATTTTTAAAAAAAATGGTTTCTTTTAATCTCTATTTTTCTGATATGATTTAAATTCTTTCAAATACAATTTCTCCCTTAATATAGGTTTTTTTAATATTATGTGGCTTTGTCCTTTGTACAATTAAAGGATATAATAAAGATTCTTGAATATCCATTGTATAATAATTAGGAGCATTTAAATCGAGTATAAAAAAGTTTGCTAATTTACTTTTTTCTATAGATCCCATTTCCTTATCTAAATTAAAATTTCTTGCAGCATCAATAGTCACCATTTTTAATAAATCTCGAGCTTCTATTCTAATGTCAGGATTTAAAATATTTGATACTCGGTATAAATATCGTATTTCTTCGAATAAATCCGTGTCATTTGCCATTACATTATCAGTTCCTAAAGAGATTCTAATTTTCTCCTCTAAAATCTCTTTAATTGGGGGAAATCCAACTCCAAAATATCCATTACATCTTGGACATAATATTAATTTAATATTTCTTTTTTTTAATATTTTTAAATCCTCTTTTATAAAATGAGTCCCATGAATAACTACATCAACAAGATTATCTTCTATCATCTCATAGATTAAATTCTCATCTCTGAGTTTTTCAGCAATATGACATGCTATTAATTTATTAAATTTTTTCTTGCATTCTCTCAAAATCTCTTTATTTTCTGGAGTAATATTTTTATAAGTGGCCAATCCAATTCCGTCAGCATTTCCGAATATTTCTTCAATAGATATTAAATCATTAAATCTTCCATAAATATAATAGAAAATAGGCGAGTCTATTAATGCATTTTTCAAGAGTTTTATTCCTTCTAAATACCTTTCCCTGAAATCCATGAAGCATGTAATTCCATTAGATAACATTTCCATAACAGCATTTTTTATTCCTATAATCTTTGTTTTGAAATTAATTGATTCTAATAAATTATGCTTTAAACCATTAGGAGTAGCTACTACTTTTTTAAGACTTAAATTAAATCCCATTTCTTTGGCAATGCTATCCCCGATATGAGTATGAGAATTAATAAATCCAGGAATTAATATTGTATCTTGTTCTTTTAGTGATACTTTCAAATCATACACGTCATCGTAAGAAATATTTGAAATTATTCCTTTATCATCCACTTCTAAATTAACATTTTGTTTTAAATCTAAATTATCTCCTATTAATGCGTATTTGCTAGATAAGTAATTCTTTGGCATTTATATAATTTAAAAATTATATTTTAAGATATTAAATAGAATGATAGAGAAAATAAAAAATAAATAGAAAAAACTATAGATTAATGCTATAGTAATTCTTTAAGTTGTTTTAATTGTTTGTTAAAATACTGTTTCTTTTTATCATAATCCTGTGGTGTGATTTTCTTAAGTCTTAATTGAGTTTCTATATTACCCATTACATCCATAAGAGAAGTTATCTGCTTTTTTATATTTTTCCCCCTTTTTATAAAGTAATTTTCTAATCGCTTCCAGATTTGTTAAAGAAAAAAAAAGGAGTAGATATTAATAAATAGGGTTTTATATTTCCTTCTATTTTTTTTTTTCTAATTAATTTTAAAAATTTTAATTAAAAGAAAATTAGGTGCTTAAAGAGATTCTCTTCGTGCCTGCCATTTTAAGGCCAATATTGCCGGATAATAAAGAAATCATAAGAACCACTGGGAGATATGATATTATCATGGATAATAAAATTGGATCATCAGGAAAGAATGCTGCTACTATTCCTAAGATAATTAAAATGTGTACTATTGAATTAAATATCATAACCGGTTTTCTTGCTGTTATTAAACCTGATATAAAGTTTGGTGGAAGAAATAATATTATTAAATACAGTGTGGAAATTAAAGACATCCTTGGTAGATAAGTCGTAATTAATTCTTTATCTGAGAATAAAACTTTATTCCCAAATAATGTATCATATAAAAATTGGTTAATACCAATACCCATTATTAAAAATAAGGCAGAAAGCGGTAATATCGCTGCCCATGAAATAATTAAGAGTTCACTAGTTGATTTCTTAATTTTACTTTTTAAATTTCTATAAACAATTCTTTCCATTAATTGATTTGAAATTCTATCAACTTTATAATGAGGTGCATATTCATTTATAAAATCTTGCAGTATTTTTTGTAGTATAATTTTAAGTAGTTCATCATTTTCTTTTGAACTAACGACCGCGGTTATGAGTAATTTTTCATCATGGTTTAGATGAAATACTAATTTAGTATCTTGTCCAACATCAACATTGTGTATCGTGCTATTTAAAGCCTCTCTACTAAAGTTAGCAATTGAAGCAAAAAAGCCAACTATAAGATTTTCATCAAATTGTCTTCTAGTCATATAATGTTTTACATATAATAGAACACCATTTTCCATCATTATATAAATACTTTTTATCATGCTTTTTTAATTCTCCTTTTGTTATATCATAAATTTGTATATTCTATAAATTCTGTTAAAGAAGTTGTAATTCTCTGAAAATTATAAAGATAAGGTCCTATAAATGTCATTAAAAGAGCAAGTATTTTATCGAGATCTTCTCTTGAAAAGATTTTATACTTTTCATTTTTCCTTACTTCAATAATTTTTGCTCTTCTAATTCCAAATAATCTATTTATTACCTCTGGAGGGGGATTATTTAATTCCACGGTAAGAATCTCTCCTGATTCAGTTATACCAGAGAGCACATCCTTAATTTTCCCAACTGTAACACCTTTTTGAGTGATTGCTATAACTTGATCGCATTTAGATATAATCTCTTTTGGACCATTAATTATAATAAGTACATGGAATTTTTTTCTAATTTTTTCCATATAATTATTAAATTGTTCAACTTCTAATTTATCTAAATCTGTAAAGGGGACAGAAATAACTAAAATAATTGGATTTTTTAATAAAGATCTTGCGATATTGAATTTCAAGCGGTCAAATCCTTTAAGCATGTATACTCTTTCATTTTGTCTATTTAACAAGCCTGTCACTTCTAATGCAGTATGAATTAGATCAAGTTTTGTCCCCCCTTCTGTTTTTACATGTAATCGATGAATAACTGCTCTTTTTATAGTCATGCGCTCATCTTTTTGATCAATTGAAGTATCCACATATTCTAACCCTTCTATTCCTTGTCTAGCTCCAAAATAAATTGGTTTTCCAAAAAAAGATATTTCACCTGAAGCATCGGGGCGGTTACCAGTAATAGCATTAATTAATTCTATTGTTGCCGATTTAGAATCTGATTGATAAGTGGATTGTAATCCATAGAAAATACCAAGTGATTGACCTCTATGAATTTTGAACGAAATATTATAAAATACATTTGGAATGGTCACATTATTAAATATAAGAAATTGGTCATTTGGACTTAAATCTGATGATTTTACAGTTTTAATAACACCAAGCTTCAAATATTCAACAAGTTCAACAATATTTAAAGGATTTTGCGAGTTCCAATTTAATAATGGTTTTGTATTATAAAAATCATCTTGATTTGCGATTGAAGATAATGATTTGGAAAAAAAGAACTCGGGTTTTAATGGATAATCTTCAAATTTAATTTTTAATTTAATTGTGAAACCTGGAATGGAAATTCTGATTTTTCTAAAGTAGGGATTGTTTTCAATTGGATAATTTTCATAATATTCTTCAATTAATTTAACTTGTTGATCCAAGTAAGCTTTATTTGTTTTAATTACTCTTTTAATTATTTCTCTTATTTTATAAATAGCCATTGAAGGACTTACAAGACCATCATTATCAATATCAGGATTAATATATACATCACTAAAGTCTATAGCCCTTATGAGAGGACTATTGATTTTAATTAGAGGTACGCCATAAGTTCTTGCAACTTCATTTGTAAAAAAAAGTACTTCAATATATGATTTTTTATGACCTAAATCTATTATTGAAGTGATGCCCAACGTATTTTCTTTATACATCATCCAGTACTCCTTTGAAAAACGAATAGCTTCAATAATTTTATGCCTAAGCCATTCTAGTTCCAATTTCCTTTGGTTTTCATCATAATTTAAACCATCTTTAAAAAGGTTCATTTTCACTAACCTCCAAAGCCTTGTATCTGAAATAATCTTGCATTAATGTATCTGATTGTATTAATTCATAAATTACTTGGGCTCCAAACTGTTCTATGATTTTATTATAGACCAGATTTAAGTCTAAATCTGAGAAAATATAATAAGTTAACTCTGGCTTCATCTCAAGTACTTTTTCAACACCTACAATACTTTCAAGTCTTTTAGCAACATCTTTTTGAGGGTCAATAAAAGTTAATTCAATTTTTCTCCCTCTACCTGGTAATTGAGCTAGTAAATCTATTGGTTTTCCAAAATCTCTCAGTCCCTTTTTTCTATCAAATATAGCTACTTTATGGCAATAAACTGCTTCTTCGGGGTAATGCGTTATTACTATTAATGTCGTATTAAAACTTTCATTGATTTTGACTAATTGTTCCCACAATTTTTCACGAATAATAGGGTCAAGTCCAGATGTAGGTTCATCAAGAATACAAAAAATTGGTGAATGAACTAATGCAATTGCTATACTTGCCCGTTTCATTTCACCTCCAGATAAAGTCTTTACTACCTGATTTTCTTTATCTTCAATTTCCAGATTCTTTAAAATCCTTCTAGATTTAGTTATAATCTCATTTTCCGTCATACCATATCGTTTACCAAAATGTATTAGATTTTCCATTACGGTAAAAGCATGATAGATATACCTTAAATCTTGAGGGCAATAACCATATATTCTTTTTAATAATCGAGCTTTTGTTGAATCTATACCATATATTTGACTAGTTCCAACATAATTTCTCAATCCTAATAGTCCTTTCACAAAAGTTGTTTTTCCAGCACCACTTTCTCCAATAACTCCCAAAATTTCACCATGCTCTAATTGCATTGATACATTATTAATTATCCATTTTTTTCCGATAAAAATACTTATATCCTCACAATTTATCGCAAGATTTTTTTGAAGATAAGAAATATTAAAGATATTCTTCCTTCTAGATTGTACCTTTCGTGCAACTGAAACATTCAACGTTGTCATCAATTTTAATACCCCTACTGAAGCAAATACTATAACTTCAATGATTATAATAATTATTAGCATTTGATTTATATTTGAAGTATCAAAACTTTGGTCAATTCTATATTCATCAATAATGATAATACTATAAGGGATGTTTCTCAAGTCTCCTCCAAAACCAGGAATGTCCCCCATTCCTCCCGTTAGGTCACTCATGCATCCGCAATACCATTCAATTAAAGTTGTAATATTTTCTGCTTGAGTATGAGAATCATATAATATCCGAGATGCACAATAAGTACCAAAGAAACTTTTATCCATATCCTTGACATATCTAAGTGCTGGGATTATGATAAAAGCTCCATCATCGTCTTGAGCATCTTTTATGAATTCAATGCATGATATTCTTGATAGTGCCTTAATATTAAGAATCCTAATTACTTCTAAAGCATAAAATGATGAGATCACATCACTATGATAACCTAGATACATTGGGAAACCCCCATCAGCATTCTGACAAGATAATATCCAATGAATTAAATCTTCCATTTCTACCGCGCCCTCTATTTCAATTGGTAACAGTTCAAAAGAAGCCACCGCCCAGAATGTGCTCTCAGCAGTAGACTCTTCAGGGTCCACTATATCAGCAATGTCTCCACTTCCTCCAAAGAGTTCTGCAACATCATCTATATCATCTCCAATTCTAAATCCTCCATCTTTATTTTGTTGGTTTCTTATAAAACGGGCTACTTTTTGATAATTTTTATCTCGTTTTCCTCCATATGCCTGTTCAAATTTTCCAAAATTATCAAACATTCTAAATAATTCCAATGCATAATATGTCGCAGACATGGTTGAATTTTCATATGGATTAGCTCCAAAACCTCCATCATCATCTTCAGGATTAAAACAATCTATTACAAAATCACTAATACTTGTTTTATTTACTATTTCATCTAAAGTTTTATGATGTATTAAATCGACAGATAAGACACCTAAATGATTTGACTCAATGGTTATATCCCCAAATAATCCATTTTCTGCCTGATTTTTAGCACCCCATTCATAATAAATATCAAAGGTAGTGCTATTAGCTGTAAAATTAACAATCTCTTTTTCAAGTAATTTCAATGCATTTATTGCTGCCCACCCTGATTTCCACTCTGGACCATATTTTTTATTTGGACTTTTCGCAAAACCACCATCTGATTTCTGGGACATGTATATAAAATTACTTGATTCAGTTGCATTTGTTTCATCTGGATCACGACTTATTCTATATAAGGTGTCCAGGGCATAATATGTTGATTCAACATCAGAAGGATCATCTTCGCTTTTAGGATCGTGCTCAGGATACTGAGGAGAATATCCTGCATCTGCCCTATTATCTCGACAAGCCCAGAAAAACTTTTGCATATTATCTTTTGAAAAAACATTCAAATCCTTACCCAAAGCAAAATATGCTTTTACTCCAAAATAAGTATTTTCAACATTATAAGTATCTTTTTCGGAAAGTGAGTAACAATAAGAATCATTACCATGGGGTAAAAGGGGTAAATATGCAAGAGCTTCAATAAAACTAATAATATCATCCTTATGTGGAGTTATAACTTCAGTTATTACGTTAAATCTCTGGGCTAATGCGATTCCATAATATGTTGAAACAATATCAGGCTCATTTGATTCCTCATCGCTTCTAAAACCGGATACTGAAATATTGGTATCAGGAACATCATCGTCAATAATGGAGTCTTTTAGATATTCAATTATTTTATCTTTTTTATCTTGATTTTGAGACCAATAATTAGGAAGAAGTCGATCAAGAATATTTACTACTTGATAAGTTGCTTCCATCTCTCCTGAGCCACCCATATCTGAAAACGAGCCATCTGTATTTTGCTTTTCCATTAGAAAATCAACATAGAAATCCTCCAAGCCTGCTTTTAAAAATGGATTATCTAAAGGATTTATTGCGGGAGGTGTTGATACATCAGTTGTATTAATTGCTCGATAATTTGCATCTATGGAAGGCTGTACATAAAGTCCTGATGTAGGATTCTGATGATATATTGAGAAATATTCCATATCTTCTTTATATTGTTCGATGATATCATCAGAAAGATAATATATATATGGTATATTTAAGAGTAATAGAGCCAGTAATGGACTACCGACTAGAATGATTATAAATATCAATATTTTCATCTTTCTATGTGATACATCTGACTTTTTCATCTATTATGAACTCTCGATATTTTTAATTCTCTATCTAATAATTTCTCTTTTTCTTCTTCTTGTTGAACTCTTATTTGAAAATATCTTTTAAATGTACAGAGATCCTTGCTCATTGAAGTAACTTTTATGTCATTATCTATTAAAAACAGGATTAATTGAGGAAGACTTACTTCAAAATCATCTAAGAAAACTTCAATTATATCCTTTCCTACCCTTAATAGTTCTTGTAATGGATCAAAATTTCTAATTGTATCGATTATATCCTCGGTAAGATTTTCGATTGTAAGCCTTCCTATCATTCCATTACTAGGTAATGAATAGATTAAATTATTATTATAATCAAAATCTAACATTCGACCCTTTCTTAAAATTGCACTTTTATCACAGAATAGAGCCACTTCCATGTCATGTGAAATAATAAACATCGTAGTTCCTAATTCCGTATTGATCTTTTTTAAATAAGTGAGAACATCATATCTCCTAGCAGCATCTACTCCAGTTGTTGGCTCATCTAAAAAAAGAAGTGGGGGATCATGAACTAATCCTAAAGCCATTGAAACTCTTTTTTTTTCACCTCCACTCATCTTTTTTAATTTTTGTTTCCAAGTATCGTGAGGTACTTTTAAAAGTTCAAATAAAAAATTAGCAGTTTTCTTAGATTTTCTCTTACTTATTCCATAACAAGAAGCAAAAGTTTCCACATTTTTTAAAGCTGAAAAATCATAATATAAATTTAATCCTTCTAATTGAGGTACAAAGCCAATATTCTTTAAAAGCACTGATTTAAATCTTGGTTCACCTGGAGAAACATTCATTATTTCAACCTTTCCTCTCCAATTTTTTTTTTTAATTTGGCCTGTTAAAACTCTTAAAATTGTTGTTTTTCCCGCCCCTGAAACACCAAATAAACCAACCATTTCACCCGGTCTTACTTGAAATGATACATCATGAATAATTTGCTTTTTACCAATTCTAACATATAAATGTTCAACATTTACTATTAACTCTTCACTTTCATTTTTTATCACTTATCTTACCTCTTGTTTACTTATTTGAAATAAAAAAAATGAAAGAGCAACATACACAAATCCTAATATAATTAAGTAGAAAAAATTCCCTGTCAAAAATGAAGTTCCTTTTTGAGCAATGGTTTTAACAAGTAAATTGCCATGAGTTAAAGGAAAAAAATATGCCATAGTCTGTAAATAATCTGGCATGGCTTCTAAAGGAATAAAAACACCACTTAAAATAGCTGGACCAATAAAAAGTCCAAAAAAATACTGATCAGCTTCTGCCTTTGTATTACTTATAACACTAATAAACATTCCTGATGCCATTCCTGCAAATCCTAATGTGAACATACCAATAAAGAAATCTGCTGGATTTCCAGCGATATATAAATTAGTAAGAGATACTACAAGATACACAACTATCATTTGTAATAATAACAAAAAAGAAAAAACAACATATTTTGCGGTAAGTATTTCATGTCTTTTAGTCGGAGTGATTAATAATCTTGGAATGGGTTTTTCATGTACTACAGCAAAAATTGATAAAATCATTGCGACTCCAAATATTATGAAGGCGAGAATGGGGGTCATATTAATACAATAATTAAAATGATAACTACTTGGTATTTCAAATTCAGCATGGTCTAGAATAATGAATTGAGGGGTTAAATTATTGTGTTCAACAAAAATTCTTATTGATTCTTGAACTGCATTAAGAATAGATTGGAGATACTTCCGATCTGACCCGTCGGGAATACATTCAATAACTCCAGAATCATTTCTTTCTAAATTATCTGAGAAATCAGAAGGAATTACAATAACACAGACAATCTTTTGATCATTAAGCAGCTCTCTTGCTTCTTGCATTGCATAAATTTCTTTAGTTCCATTAATAATTTTAATTAGATTCAAATCTTCTACTTGATCAACTGCATCACCATATGGCACTGAATATTTATCTATTTTTGTAGATTCAGAAATATTATGCGGATTAACAGCTTCATTAGAGTCAAAGGATATAAGAACAACATCTTTCACACCAAATTTAGAAGTAGCATGAAACTCCATGGCAAATAGAACTATAATAAAAATGGGTACTCCAAATACCATTAATATATTTACTTTATCTGTTTTTAGCATCCGGATTTCTTTTTTTATCAATTTTAATAAGTTAATAATACCCACCTTGTTGTTTTTTTGAAAAATTAATGCTTAGAAGTGTCCAATTATTTTGTCTTTCATTTATTTTCAACATAATTAAACATCCTCTGTCTTTAATTGATAAAAAAGATATGCCATTACAATATAAACTAATGCAATAATACCTAAGATGAGAGTATATGCTAAATTTAATGGTTTGCCTCTTAATCCTACCTCGATTAATAAAATCCGAGCATTCGCCATAGGAAAGGCATAAACTACATATTGCCAACCTAAAGGTAATAGAATTGGGTTCACTAATGCTCCAGAAAATAACGTCATAAAAATAAAAAATCCTATATATAACTGATTAGCTGTATGTTCACTTGAAGCAATTGCTGAAATAAATATTCCCATTGATACTCCACATAAACCTAAAAGAACTAATATTAGAAAAACATCAAATAACGATCCTTCACAATATATTCCAAATATTAATGTTAATAAAAACACTTCTAAAACTTGGAGCATCATTACTGCAGAATTAGCAATATATTTACTTACTATAATTTGTTTTTTGTTAGTAGGTGTTAGTAGCATTCTAGGGAGAGGTGCCTCAGATCTAATTGTTAAAATAGTAAGTACCATTGCTGCACCTAATACCGCCATTGGTACTATCGTTGGAACCCAATAATTAAAGGTTTGTGATTCCCAAAAAGGGACTTCAAATATATAATATGCTCCTAATATTGTAAAATTCGTCGTCGTATTTGTGTCGTATTTAAAGTAGCTTATTGGTTCTTCTATAGCAACGCCAATTGCTTCTACTGCCCTTTCATCTGATCCATCAACCACATATTCAATGGTAGGATCTAAATCACGTTCAACACATTCTGAGAAGTTTTCCCATAGGATAATAAAAACATCGATTTTATCTTCTTTTAATAAATCATAACAATCATCATAATATTCTTCATAATCACTCTCTTTTTCACAGGAAAAAAAATGATAACCAATAGGTTTTTCTTCATAAATAGCCATATTTGAACAATTATCGCGCACCGCCTTGACAAATGCATATTCATATTCATGAGATTGATTTCCTGTATCATAATCAATTGCTGTCAACTGATCCTTAGAAATTATCGCAGCATCAAAAAACTTAACAGCTCCTCCACCAGATGCGAGTCCAAATACCACTATTACAATACATGGAATCGCAAATGTCATTAATAAAGCCCTTTTATCTGCTTTAATCCTTCCAAATTCCTTTTTAATTAATCCGCCGAGACCCATTTATGCGATACTCTTAAATGATATTAATATTTTTTACATGATCATTATTTCGTTAAATTTCTTTTTAAATTTTAACTAATTTCATAGAAATAAATTCAAATTGTTTTAAAAGGAAACTTTATCAATAAAGTAATGAAACTAATAGTACTTATTTTTATTTACTTATTATAAAATATCAACCTTTTTAAAAAAAATTTTTAGAATATTTCTAGGTGATTTTGATTCCGAAATTTAAAGAAGATCTACAAGATTCTGTCTCTCAAGTAGATATTGCAATAGATAAAGTTGGAATAGTAGGACTTGAAAAAAAAGTTGAGATTATTCAAGAAAATAAAAAGTATTCGTTTTATCCTAAGATTTCTGCCTTAATATCTTTGCCAGCTAAACAACGTGGCATTCACATGTCAAGAACTTCTGAAACTATTGAAGAAGTCATAAATGAAGTAATTTTTAAACCAACTCCTACTATAGAAAATGTAGCAGACAGGATTATAAAGAAATTAATGGAAAGACATCCTTATACTACAAAGGCTGAAGTAAAATTAGAAGGTAAAATTATTATACAAGTAAGAGATCAACAGCAAAGATGTATTCAAAACTCCTATGACATTAGTTCATGTGCAATTGCAAAAAAAAATGAAACGGAAGAAATTGATTATGATTATTATATTGGATGTGGCGCCATTGGAATGACAGTATGTCCGTGTGCAAAAGAGATGAGTCAAGAATACGCTAAAGAAATCATTAATACAAGAAAAGATATTAAGGTTTCACCTGAAGATCTTCAAAAATTAATTAATATTCTCCCCTTCTCATCACATAATCAGCGTTCTCAAGGGACTATTATTGTTCAAATTAAGGATATAAATAGTCATAAAATCGATATTTTGGATATTATTGATGTCATTGAAGAATCAATGAGCGGTAAGATACAAGCAGTTTTAAAAAGACCTGAAGAAGCTGAACTTGTTAGAAGTGCCCATCTCAAACCTTTATTTTCTGAGGATGTCGTTCGTGAAATGGCTAAAAAATTTATGGTCAAGAAATTTCCCAATTTAGAGGATGATTTTAGAATTACTTTTAAAATAGAAAGTTATGAATCAATTCATCCTCATAATGTTTATGCTGAAATGAAGACCACTATAGGTGAATTAAAAAAGGCGATAAATAACCCTAAAATAAGTATGATAAACAGATCAGCATTAGAACCATTATAAAATAAGATTTTTTATAAGGAGAACCATATTAGTTTAACTTCTTTCTTTTTTCTAAAAATCATTTAAAAAATAAACTATAGACATAATAGAATTATTTTAAATTATTAAAAATTGAAACTGTATGGAAATTAATTCAATCAAGGAAATGACTAATAATATTAATAAAATAATTCTAATTAATTATCTATTTTTTCTTATCGTAAACACCAGAATACTTAGTTATCTTTTTTTAATCATCATATTCTAAGTAAGCAGGCTTACCATTAATAATAGGATTCATAAAATCTAAGATTTCTGGTAGCATTTTGATATCTAATGAGCCTTTAATTCCATAAACTAAGGGATACCAAGCTCTTGTTTTCAAATCGGATCTATATATCTCAAAACCCGCTGATGTTCCATCAATTAAATAAGGATCTATAACAAGAGCAATTGATTTATCCCAGAGAGTTTGATATCTCCTATGTGTATTAATATCTTCGTTAGACATAAAACATCTATAACTTGGATGTGAGTGATACCAACCACAAATAAATAGTTTTTCTTTTCTAATCAATTCATATGCTTTCTCAAAACCAGACTTACGATTTTTTTGAATAATCATCTCAGCATGAATTGCATTTCCATGTCCGATTGGATAAGCATCTTCAATATGTAGGATATCATTTCTTTTATCAAGCCTTCCTGCCAAAAGACCTATTACTTCTACCCAATCTTTTTTAGGTATATTTTTATTTGCATATTTCAAAGAGTGACTAGCAACTTTTAGGATAGGTTTTACAGCAATGTAAAGTTCTTTTGGAATCTCCTTTTTATCAATGACCTCAACAGGCTTTTTCTGTGTAAATGTCATTATTTTAGTCGGAGCTTCTACTAACTTTTTCTTTTCTTCCTTTATACTCCTTGAATTTAAATGAGATCTATTATATTCCTCCTTAAGTTCTTTATAGATCTCATCAAGTATTTCAGCATCTAATCGTTTTAAAATCTCCGCTTTCCGTTTATCCTTTAAAATTTTTTTAACTTCATTAAAGGATTCATTAGGATTGTTCCCCACTTAGGAGTTCACCACTTCTTATTAGCATACTTTTTAACAAGATTCTTAACTTTTTTCTCATAGAATTTTTGATTTTTCATCATCTCCAAGGCAGCTTTCTTATTAAAAACATCAGTTGGATTTATATATTTACCACGTGTATTTAACATCGCAATTATTGATTGTACTACTGTTACAGCAGTTTTTGATGGACTCCAACCTCCTTTTTTTCCAATTAAACTTGGATCGACAAGCGCTAAACAAATATTCCTCTGATCTTTATATTCTGCAGGTTTTGGCCAGAAATTTGGATGCCATATTGGAGTATGCATTCTCACAAAAGGTGGTTGCTTCGGATATTGAGAAGGAAATCTCATTTCAAGCTTAAAAAGTCCTCCCGCAAATGCCGTTCCTTTGGGACCTTTAATAGTCATTGCAAGATGATCTATACTTTTTCTACTTGGATTAAAAGGTTTTAATTGTACAATTTTACCTTCTTTTAGTAATTTCTTTAAACCAGCAAAATCTTGAGTTATTCTTGTATTTCTACTCATTTTCTTATACCTTTTTTTTATTTTTTTATATTTTATTCTTTAATTTTTAAATAATTTTTAAGGTGACAAAAATTTCTCCACCTTTAAAGCCAGCAACAGTTAATAATTCACAATTTCTAAATCCATTCTCAGCAGCGGTTAAATCTAAATCAACTATCTGGATTTCATTAAAATCTTGTAGAGTTATAACTGGCTCAAACTTGGGATCTATTTCAAACCCATTTTTCTCTAATGTTTTTATAATATTAATAGAAGGTGATTGAGCTAATAAATTAATAATCACTCTTTTAACTGACTTTCCACATTGAGGACATTCTGGATTTCTTTTCTTCTCTATATGATAAAACATCATTGTCATTCCATTAAAAATAACATAAGATTTAATAGGCTTTCCTAAACCTTTATGTCCTTTTTGCCAATGAAGTATTTTCACTGCCTCATGAGATTCTAAAGCAGAGATTATAGCATTAATAGTAATTATTCCTGGATCATGTCTATCAAGTATTTTTACTATATCATCATTGGTATATTTAGGTAAGAAATTATGTTTTACGACAAGTTCATTCGCAATTTGTTGAACAAATTTAATCTCATTAATATTTTTAGGATTTACATCTCTGTCATATTTTTCCTGAAAGGCCATATTTCCTTTAAATACACAATGAATTCTTTTTCGAGGAACTCCTACTACTGTACAAGCAGCCATTTCATCACTTTCAGCTACAGGGAGTGGATTGCATTCATAACAAGCGTTCTTATACGGAAATATTGTATATATATGACCATGATATCCTGAAACTCCTCCATCGACTAAAGGTTTTTTGAATCTTAAACATTGGGCATTTAGATTTAAACGTGCATTCATAGAATCAAGACCTCCAATAACAACATCGGCTGCTTGATATATAGCAGGATTTAAACGTTCTAAAGATGTATGATAACCATTAATTGTAATATTAGGATTTATTTCTTTCAGTTTTCTAGCTGCTATGATAGCTTTTGGTTCACACATTTTTGCTCCAACA
>JAEOTJ010000229.1 GCA_016839905.1 Promethearchaeota archaeon
AAAAGGAGGATATGGATGTTTTTGAGGAAAGTTTTAAAATGACTCAAGAAAGTAAGGATAATCTACAAGAAGAATACAAAGAACTTTTAAAGAATAATGAACAATTAGTTAAAACTTATGAAGCACGCCAAGTTGATTTAATTGTATTAACTGATAGTGTAAAGGAAAAAGTTGCCAACCAAGAGGAACTAAGATCAAAAGTCGCAAAATCACATCAGAAAATTGAGGAACAAGAAAAATATCTTGAAACAAGGAGAGAAGAAGCTGAGGCTTTAGAAAAGAAATTAAAAAGCTTACAAGCTGAAAATGATGCTATAAAAGTATCTATTGATAAGAATAAAGTTGAATTAGAACATTCTGATAAAATGATTGAGGCAAAAGAAGAAGAGAAGAAATTATTAACTGAACAAGTAGAAAAGAAGGAAAATAGAATAAAAGAAATTGAACACATGATTGAGGAATATAAAGAGGGTTTTCCTGAAATTGAAAAACAAAAACAGACATATGACGAGCTTTTGGCGAAATATCAAGTTCAGCTGACAGAAAAACAACAAAAAATGATTGGTATGGAATCTAGGATCCAAGAATTAACTGATGATGTTGAAACTTTAACAGAACAGGTCTATAAGAAAAGTAGCTTAATTGAAGTCAGAGAAAAAAGATTAGAAGATTTAAAAGAAAATATAGATACTTCAATCTTAGAAAATGAGGAGCGAGAAGAAAGACTTAATGCAATAACAGAAAAGTTAAAACATTCTAAAGTGGAATATGAAAAATTAGATAAAGCAAAAGATATCATAGAGACGAGTATAAATGACTCCAAACAAATTTTTCAAAAATTAAAGACCGAGCTTGAAAGTCAAGAAAAAGAGATAAGGGATAAAGAAAGTAGAATAAATCGATTAGAAACTCTCTCATTTATATATAGAATGTCAAAATTTATTGGTGGAATTTTCATCTTTATTGGTATACTATTAATATTATGGGCTCTAGCATATATTTTCAATGTTGTTGATTTTGGAGCTTTAAATCATATTATTATTATAATAATATCCCTTATTACGGGAATAATGATAATTATCTCAGGAATATTTCACTTTTTAAAATCATAATGAATTATCCTTTTTTAATAATTAATTTATGAGATTATATTAAATGAATACAATTTAAGGAGAAATGATTTGAAAGATTCTAATTCTAAGGAAATCTCTCCTGAACGACCAATACTACCTCCAGACCAGAGAACTATAGGGCTCTCTCAAGGTGTATTATATGGAATGGGGTGTGGAATTGGAGGATCAATATTTATCTTATTAGGAACTGGTATTGAGGTTGCAGGACCAGGTGTCTTAATTAGTCTAATTTTTGGAGGTATACTTATTTTTTTTATAGCTCTTAATTATAGCGAAGTCTCAATAAGCCTTCCTATCTCTGGAGGAGCTTATAATTTTAGTAAAGAAGGTATGGGAGGATTTTTAGCATTTATTATTGGTTTTTTTCTTTGGATTGCAAATATAGCCGCATTTTCTTTTTCTGCCCAAGCTTTTACTTTAGTAATTGAAGTATTTTTTCCCGTTTTAAGACCAGTTGCTATAATAATTGCTATTTCCATAATAATTTTTATAAGTATTGCAGTTTTTAGAACTAAAATGCTTGCTATAAGGACTTTAATTCTTCTAACATTAATTTTAATATCAATTTTTGGTATATTTATTATTTCTGGATTGTTTATTGCTCCTGTTACTAATAGCTCAAATTTTAATCCTTCATATTTATCTTCAAAAACAAATCCGTTTTCCATTATTCAGATGTTCTCTCTTTTATTCGTGTTTTTTACATCGATCACTTCAAATTTAGCTTATTTAAATTCTGATTTTAAAAATCCCTCAAAAACTATACCTCGGGTTAATATTCTAGCTATTATAACCACGTTATTCATTTATTTAGCCATAAGCTATGTTGTATTAATTAATATAGGATCTGATGTGAAAGATATAACCAAGACTCCATTATTACTGGCAGATGTCTTATTTAATATTTTAGGTCCCATTGGATTCATACTCATGGGTATTGCTGCCATTATCTCAACTATTATTGCCATGAATGCTGCTCTTGGATCCGCAACTAGTGTTTTTGCGGCATTAGCTAGAGATAAATATTTTCCTCAGCGCTTTGCAAAAATTAACGAGAAGACTGGAGTACCTGTTCAAGCTTTAATTCTAACTACCGTTATCTCATTAATCTTTACTATAATAGCTTATATTTATGCGAGTATAGGATTTACAGCAGAAATAACTGTTTTTATTTACTTTTTTGGACTAGCATTCATTAATTTTGCGGTTTTTAGATTAAGATATAAAAGAAAGGAATTGGATCGACCTTTCAAAGCTCCATTTTTCCCATTTTTACCGATAATTGTTACTTTAATTTGTTTAATATTAGCTTTTGTTTTAGAATTTAACGCAATACTCCTTGGCTTGATAATACTTGCTATTGGTCTCGGTTATTATTTATTAACTCTCGCTGATAGACATTCAATTATTATTACTCTTGCAGGTATTAAATTTTCAAGCTTAATATTCATGGGCGTTATGATTTGGACCGTGGCTAACATAGCCATCTTAAGTTCTACTATTGTAGGTTTAAATATAATATTTAGAGAAATATTTTTAAGAGTTTTAATTTATATATGTATTTTTGGCCTTGTTACTGTTATACTTGATATTATTCCTTTAAGAGAATTAGCTTATTTATTTATTAAGAAAGTTGATAAAGATAAAGTAGCTATAAATATCGGTGTTGGTCAAATAATTGAATTGAATGAGAAAACTTTAAAAAGAATACATAAGATAAATGATGGAATTGCTATTGGTCAAATAATTTCATCTGCTTTCATTTTTTTTTTAGTAATAATAATTGAAATGAATTTTCTTTCAATAGAAGAAATTAAATTTTTTCCAACAAGTTTTCCTCAAATTACTGCTGAATTCTTCTTTTCAGCTAGCTTAGTATTATTAGGAATTTGCTTTTGCTTAAGTGGAATTCAATCTCTTTATATAAATCGAGAACTCGTATCAATTGGAATCTAAATTAAGGAATATGAACCTTAAAAAAATTAGATAAACTTCAAGTTAATACAATGATTATTATCTACTATTATCTAATATTTAATTTTCAATATCATGAGTTTTCCTAAAATAAACCTCCACATCCATTCAGTTTTTTCAGATGGAAAAAATCCCATAAAAAAAATTGTAAAAAAATCATTAAAATTGGGTTTAAATCATATCGCTATTACTGACCATTTTACAAATTCTTGGAAGGCTGGTGTGATTAATACTTTAAATTCTGAAGAAAAAATTAATCAATATTTAGAAGAAATTTCCATTTGTCAAGCCCACTTAAAAACTTTTAATAAGGATTTGTGGATTTATAAGGGCCTTGAAATAGATCTCGAGAGTTCTGAGAAATACATAAAAAAATTAATTCGCATTAATAAATTTGACTTGATATTATTTGAATATCTTGAAAGTCTCGAAGGGATTGCATTTATTAAGAATTTAATTAATTATTGGAATCAAACCATTTCAATTGAAAAAGATTTACCTATTTTCGGATTAGCTCATTTTGATCCATCAAATTTTATCTACGGTGGTCTTGACACATTAATTACCTTTTTAAAGGAATATGATATTTATTATGAGTTCAATTCAGGATATTCTCAATTTTATTCCCGCAAATATGAACTATTTTTTGAACAATTGAGAAAAATTCAAGTCCCCGTAGCCATAGGATGCGACTCTCATCATTCAAGACGCTTGAGTGACATTGAAGAACCACTCGAAATGATTAAGTATTACTCTCTTCAAGAGAACTATTTAAATTTTCTTGAACTTTTAAAATTCAAACAATAGAAGTATTGTTACATCATTAAAAAAAAAAAAAAATTATTTTTAATTAAACTGCATCTATACTAATTTGTGTAAAGAATGTTGTGATCATTAACACAAATAATACTGTACCTGCGAGAATTAAGGCTGTTCTTCGAGATCTTTCATCAAGTGAATCATTAATAGCGAAAGCAATTAATCCAATAAAAATGAAAATTAGACCTATATTAACTCCAATTCTACCTATATTACATAGAATGAGATCTTGATATTTCATCCATAATGCCATTTTATCAATTTCAAGGTCCCGTTTCTCATATTCTTGATGACCTATTTTTTCATCCCAATAATTCCACAAATTTTCTTTTTTCGCATAATTTGCCCAATCTTCAGCATTCGTAGCCATTGATTTGCTCACTGCTATCAGTGTAGCGAAAAGAACAGCAATAATTAGCCCAAATATTATACATTTTGATGCTTTGTTCTTGTCCATAAACTGCAAATTACTCACAAATCCTTCTCTTCCACTCATTTTGTATTTAACACCTCTTACCTGTACCCCCTACTTTGATATGTGCCTTGACCCATGCTTGATTTAAAACCGAATATACCTATTGTGCAGGCAACTCCTATTAAAATCAAGGATAAAACAAGACAATACATCCCTATTTCCTCTCCAGGGCCATCAATTCTAATTTTAATATCATACTTTGCCTCGTCCTCGTCTGGACTTAAATTTTGACCCCAAAGAACAAATACATAATCCCCAGGGATGCTATATATATCACCGCCTGATTGTTCCCCCATAAATTCTATATAGTAATAGATTTCACCACTAAAACCAAGGGAATTGATTGAACCAGTACTAGCAGGTGTTTCCTCTCCAAACCTATGATTAATGTGAGAAGAATATCTAAATCCTTTTTCATCCGCGTCATGAAAATTATCTGGGTCCTCCTTGTCCTCTAAATATTGCTCATATTTTACTTTTCTTAAAAAAGTAATTGTAAGTGATGTATTTTCATAGGGAATAATATCTATTTCAATCTCTAATTTTTGATCCTTTTCAAGACTAAACTCTTGCGTAAAGCAATCCTCGATTGTATCTGAGCTTTCATTTTTTATAGTTTCTTCTTTTTCGTCTAATAGAGTAGTTTTTGCCATATATGCTCCCAAAAATGGTGCAAGTACAAATAATACTATGCCAACCACTAATAGAATCTTAATTATTGTTGATTTCATCATTGATATGGAATCACTTTTTTTTTAAAAAATTCTTGTTATTTAAGATATTTGATATTTTTGTATATTAACTTTATTTTTTTATTATTTACTGAATATTTCTTTGTTAAAAGTTCCATAATTGATTTTTTAATAATAGCAGTATAGAAATCATCTTTTTCCTAAGAAAATAATCTTATATTTCTTAATTTAAAATTTGCATTATTTTTTTATTATTAAATTATCTTTGTAATATTATGGATTTAAAAGAAAAAATTAATCTTGCTGCTAGATGGATTGCAGAATCAAAATCCCTCGTTATTTTCACTGGGGCGGGCATTTCTACTGATAGTGGTTTACCCGACTTTCGTGGTCCCGATGGGATTTGGACATGCCGAGATGAAGGTCGAGCACCTCCTAAATCACCTCCTTGGGATCAAGTAAAGCCAAATCAAGGACACATGTTTATTTCTGATTTGTTAAATATGGGAAAATTAAATTATTTAATCTCGCAGAATGTCGATGGTCTTCACGCAAAATCTGGGATTCCGTTTGATAAACTCGCTGAGCTTCATGGAAACATGTATTTCATGAAATGTGTAAATTGTAATAAAAAGATGACATTTGAAAAGGCTGGTTGGGATAAAAAGAAATGGGGTAAAGGATATCGAACTGATTCTGTTCGAGAAGGTCAACCAAATTGTCCACATTGTGAAGGTAGGATTATTAATAGCATTGTAAATTTTGGAGATCCCCTGCCAGAAGATGAGTTATATGAATCGATGACACGATCAGAGAATTCAGATGTATTTTTTGTAATCGGTTCTTCTTTGGTGGTAACTCCTGCGGCCAACATGCCTGCTATAGCTAAAAAGTGTGATGCAAAGTTAATTATCCTGAATAGAGGCAAGACTCCATATGATAAAGTTGCAGATTTACGATTTTTTAATGATATTGCGGATTTTTTACCCCCTATCCTTGAAAAAGTGAAGAATATACTAAATTTTGTAGAGAATTAATGTTTTATTTAATTCTACCATGGATCTCTTTATTTCTATCAACTTCTTTTAAAATTTTTCTCGCTTCTTTATGTGAAAGTGATAAATTGATATCACCATTTCTACTTAGAGAACCAGTGAATATTTGCTGTTGGTCAGCAAAAACTAAAATATTTTGACTTGCGTATATTGGATCTGCTTTTAAAATAATTCTATCTTTTTTAATAATTACATCTATTTCTATTTTTTTTAATACATTTTTTTTTTTGCTCGATTTAAAAGTTTCAATATTTCCAGTTATTCTTCTTGAAGATTTAGAGAATTTTGGATCCACCTTATTAACATTTATATCACTCCCAAAATTATAAATCTCATAAGCAAGTCGTCCTGTAATATAATCTCTGACTTCAACTACAGGTCTTGCGAGGTCTTTATCTCTAAATCCGTGAGGAACTTTTACAGTCATTTTTATAACTAAAACGGTAGAAATATCACCTCCTTCAATAAAAATAATTGTATCTAGTATTGATGGAAGCATTCCTAGTTCTACTCGACCGATAAATCGTTGAATCGCATCAATAGCGGATGATGAATGGACGACTCCTACCATTCCAACTCCAGATAATCTAAAATCTGCATAAATCTCAAAATCTTTTGTAGTCCTAACCTCATCAAAAATCGTGAAATCTGGTCTCACGAGGAGTAAAATATCTGCTGAATTCTCAAGATTGCCTTCTAATTTTGTATATTGGGTGATTTCTGGTTCCACTTGCAAATCTCTCACGCTTTCAAGTGTTTTTACTACCTTATCTTGACTAAGATAGAAATTTGCTAAGGCTGCTGAAAATGTAGATTTCCCTGCCCCAGGAGATCCTGCAACTAAAATCCCTTCAGCTTTATTTAGTCTTTTTTGAAGCCTTTGGTCAATGGAATAGTCTGATAATTTCAAACTCACGAGTGGTCGTACTGCAGTAATTTCCACATCGTTAGAGAAAGGAGGGCGAGTTATAACTATTCTAAATTCGCGTAACTGTGCTACAACAGCTCCCTCTTTTTCAATTTCTATAAATGAACGATCATCTTCTCTTACATTTTCTATGATTTCAAGTGCTATATCTTCAATTAATTGGGGGGTGATTGATTCTTCTTCAATTTTTTCTAAAAACCAATTTCCAGGAGAACCCTTTTTTGCGTATGGAGGTAGATTTCTTTTCAAATGAACACTCATTGTACTTTTGTCGAAATAATCAAAGAGTTTTAATGATAAGGGATCTTTTTCTTTAGGTGCCTTTTTTTCCCAAGCAAACAATACTTCTAAACCCTCAAATACTCCAACATCTCCTTGAATTCGATCTGCGGTAATAAGAACTGCATTATTCTCTAATGCTGATTTCCTGATAAGTGCGTCAAGTTCACCTCCAGGACTCATTTTTATTTCTTCTCTAGTAGGACGTTCACCAATGACATGTAATGTAATTGTTTTTTCATTGTGGAGTTGTCGTATTCTTTTTAATACATTAAGACCAAAAAAACCTATTTCTTTTTGAATGTTTGTTCTATATTCGATTTCTGCAATAACAATATTAGAAATAAAAATCTCTGGATTCTCGCCTAACTCACCATCTTCAATTAAATTTAGGATTTGTCCATTAAAAATAACGGAAGTATCACAAGCGAATTTATCCGGCAAGAGAATTATCTGCCTCTTCTACTTTATTCATAATTTGAAATTTTTTAACACTATAATAAATCGGCTTGCTTAACCTATCCACGGTAGCAATGATTAATTCTTTTCTGGAACTCATTGCGACTCTTGATATTTTATCTAAATCTTTCAATTCGATTGGATTACCCTCAAACACGGGATAAATGAGAAATTTCGCAGAATCCTTCTCAAAATCAGCGCCTCTCTTATAAACTCTAAAATCTATACCATCACCATAACCCGTTCTTACGATATATCCTCGTTTTCTCAAATCCATGTAAATAATGTATTTTTGCCACAATCTTTCGTCAAATTGTATAAAATAAGACAATAAATTCTCAAAATCGAACTGTTTTTCACTTTTTTCATTATTTTCCCATAATAATATCCTTTTTCTTTCACAAAGTAGAAGAACTTCTATTGCATCTAAGAATAAAACTTCATTACCGTCATCATCTTCCTTTAAAGTTCCAATATATGAATTTCTATAAAAATCATTAATTCCTTCCTTATCCTGAATGATAACTATTTCCTTTTCAATCAATCCTTCTACTTGAGTTTTTTCTTCAGATTTTTCAGTCATCTCCAATTATATATTTATGTTTTCTAATTAAAGAATTTAACCATAATTTGAATGATATGAAAATTAATTTAGAATCAGATATTTTTTAACATTATAATGAAAGAAATGCAGGAGAAATTCCTTGAGCAATTGAATGGTGCCAATAAAGTTGTTTTTATGGGTATAGGAGAAGAAAAACTTACTGATGATGGTGTTGGACCCTATATCATCTCTGAACTTTTAGAATATTCAAATGAAAGATTTTTATTCATTAATGCGGGAGTGGATCCAATGGCAAGAATTGATGATGTACTTAATTTTCACCCCTCTCATCTCGTGCTGATTGATACATGTACTTATAATGGTCCTCCTGGGACTATTGCAATCCTCAAACGTGAAAATATTGCTGAATATGTAGTTATTTCGACTCATACAATCCCAGTCCATATAGTTACCGATTTAATAACAAATAAACTCAAGAATTTGAAAGTTTTTATGATTGGAATTGTTCCTGAGAATTTAGAGGGCTTTAAAGAATTAAAGCTATACAAGGAAAAAGAAATACCTATTGAGGAAAGAGGTAAAAATATAGACTTGCCATTCTTCAAGATTTGCCTTTCAGAGAGAATTCAGAAAGTTGCTGATGAGTTAATTTTAATAATTAAAAATATATTGAAAAAACTATAACTTTCTATTTCTATAAGAGAATTTAATTTCTTAAAAAGTCTTTATTTCTACAAGAAGAATATAAGCAATAATTATTTAAATGTAAATATTATATGAGGAGATTAGGAAAAGAATTTATTTCTACTTTTTAAAACATGTTAGGAGATAAGAAATGAAAGATCATGCGATTATTTATAATCCAATTAGTGCTGGGGGAAGATCAAAAGAGGGTATTGATTTTGCTTGTAAGTGTTTTGATGATTTAGGCGTATCATATAAATTATTTGAAACCAAATATGAGGGTCATGCAATAGAACTAGCAAATGAGTTAGCAAAAGATGGATATATAGTTATAGGAGCAGGAGGAGATGGAACTTGTAATGAAATATTCCATGGAACTGTTTCTTCCAAATCAAGAAGTCTTTGTGGGTTCATTCCCATAGGTACAGGAAATGACATTCCAAAAGCAATTGGTATCCTTCCTGATATTAAAAGAGCTTGTGAAATCATTGCAGAAGGGCATTCTAGTCCTAGCGATATAGCTATTGCACGCACTGATAGTGGTATCAAACGTTATTTTATTGGAATTGGTTCTCAAGGCTTCGATGCGGAAGTGACAAGAAGAACCAATGAAGGAGATAAAAATTTAAGCGGAACTAAAAATTATGTCATCACTGTTCTTAAAACTCTTTTTTCTTGGAAAAATAAAGAAGTAAAAGTGATAATGGATGATGATGAATATGTTGGCCCTTCAAATTGCATTGCTGTTGGAAATGGTCCTTCTTATGGTGCAGGAATGTACATCTGTCAAAGAGCCCGAATTAATGATGGTCTATTTCATATATGTATTGTTAATGTGAGTAAACTAAAATTGATCATTAACTTTCCTAAATTATATAAAGCGAAATTGCTCCCCCATCCAAATATAATGGAATTTGAAAGCAAAAAAGTTAGAATAGAAATGAAGAATGATGAAGATGAGCCTTATCTTTTTCAAGTAGATGGCGAGGTTTTAGGAAATATCCCCGTTACTTATGAAGTTATAAAAGATGGATGGGAATTTATTCGTCCAAAAATTGACGAGGTTGCAGAAGCATTTAAAGTAAAATATGGAAGATATTTTTATGAATAAAAGAATTTCAAACTTATTTAATTATTTTGATTCTGAATATTTAAACAAAATGATCAAAAACCATCAGAAAAAATCCAATCAGAAGAAGATACTAAAATAGTTCTTTAAAGTAGTAAAAACTTCGTTCTTATCTATATTATGAGCTTTCATTCTTTCCAAGGCATATTTTGTGAATCTTATTGATATTGGACAATCATAGGAATAATTTCTTCGGCATTAAGTTTAATAATTTCATTTAGATTAATATTTTTTTGAGTATAATTTAAAACTTCAATTCCAATAACCATACCATTTTCCCCATAATCCACAACTATTCCTTCCCCAATTTCCTCTGAGTCTTTTACCGCTTCTCGAGAGAACTTGATATATAATGCGTTTCCAATTTTATCGAACGAGAATTCCATAATTGATTAGAAAAACTTTTATTTAATAAATTTATTTGTTAGAAAGATGATTACATTTCTATAGATAATAATTGATTTAAAATAAGTTAAATTTCTTTACAAATTAAACAATCTGCCCTTTTCTCTAAATAGAATTGCTCAATATCATTCGAAAATAGATCAAATATTATTCTTGCTGGGGCTTTTTTATCATGAATTACTTGAATTAGAGTATTGACCGCTAATGTAGAAGCGAATATTGCTGTCACTACTGTTGTAGCTCCTGAATCTAACTTTTGATAATTGGAAGATTCAAGCTCCATCCAATCTATCCTATCAAACGATAATATCTTCTCTAGACAATATTTCTCGATGAGTTTTTTATCTTTTATAGATGTTAAAATTGCTTGAAGGCATTCATTGCAAGGTTGAGTATTGTTGGAAGCTTGATATAGAATCATACCAGAATATCCTGAATGAGGATCTGTGCCGCTATAAATCATTGGCTTTCCTAATTTTAGACATAAAATGCCAATTAAAGACCGTTTAATTTCGGGCAAATCCAAACCATTCATAACATAATCAGACTTCTTAATCAAATTAATTGTTTTTTGCCAATCCTTGAAAAGATTATAGTCGTGAGCTATTATTTCTGAATTTAAATTATCCAAATTATCTAATGTATTTTTCGCAACTTCCACTTTTCTCTTACCTAAATCGTTTTTAGAGTAGAGAGTTTGCCTATTTAAGTTGCTAGCCTCAATGATATCGTGATCTACAAGAATAATTTTCTTAAAACCTAATCGTGTGACAAGGAGCGCCACATTACATCCTATTCCCCCAACACCTAAAATTAATATAGTTAAAGAATTTATTGATTTCTGAGAAAACCATGGAATATCTTCTTGATGGCTAAAATAATTAACATTGCTTAGATTCATAAAAATTTAAGTCTTTACTTTATTAAAAATCATATTAAACTACAATTTTTAAGTTCTGTAATTAAGTTCTGGGCTAATCCCGACCAAGAATATTGATCTTTTACGATTTCATAAATTTCTTTAGCTA
>JAEOTJ010000230.1 GCA_016839905.1 Promethearchaeota archaeon
ATTTTCTCGTTTTAAAGTGATAAATCATTTCCGCAATTTTATTAAAAATGAGTTGAACATTGTCTCCCTCCTTTGCGGATGTTTCAAAATAAGGGGCGTTTAATTTTTTGCTTAGATTTAAAAAAAAATTAAATATTTTTTGGTTTTTTAATCAAGAGTAGATGTTGAAAGGTTTTTATACGGATTCCACTTATCGTACAGCTTAATGAAATCGTCATAATTCAGCTTTACATAACAATTAAAATTGACATCACTAACTTTATGGTATGACAAGATTTTTCGATCCTCTATCATATAATTCAATTCCTAAAAATATAAAGGATTTATTGAATTACTCAAATCTTTATGGATTTTTAGATGATGTTATTTTTAGTAAAAATCCAAAAAAATAAATTTAGAAAATTCTATATAAAATATGAAAGGAAATAACAGAATTAAAAATTTCACTCCCAGAAGAGTTAGCTAAAAAAATAGAAGAACATCCTGAAATCAATTGGGCCTATATTGCAAGTAATGCAATTAAAAAAAATATGAAGGAACTAGAATTGCACCAAGAACCAATAATTACTGAGGATTTACTTAGACTTTCTGAATACTCGCTTAAAGATTTCTTAGAAAATGAACCTGAAATATATACAGATCAAGACTTAATAAAGCGGTATAAATGAAAGGCAAAATCGTATTGCTACCATTTCCATTCATGAATTTCAAATAATTATCTCTCTAGTGTCATTCTATGGTGCTCTTCTAATGATTTGAAAATAGAAATCTAATAACACACATCAATTCCAAATTACTGGTGCTGCTTCTGCTATTTCAGAATCGTTAGTTAAGATTGCCGTTGCTTTACGATGAAAAAATGTGGTTACAATCATTCTATCGTGAAGTTCAGGGATGGTTAATCCATTAAAAATACGCCACGCTCGCACGTCTAAACCAATAAGTTCAATGATATCTCCTCCCTCTAGGATTTGAAATATTAATTCTACCTTTTCTAAAGGCATTTTTTTTCCAAAGATTTCCTTGCCTTTATATATTGTATAGAGAATTTCACCTAAGGCAATTGAGGGTAACAAGAGTTTCACTTGTTTTTTCTCAGCTTTTTTAAATACATCATCCGCTTTTTTGGGAAGACTGTCTGCTAAGAAAGCTAAAAAAGCTACAGCATCAACTATAAAAGATTTCAACTCAGATCCTCCATTTTTTCCTCTCAGATTGAATGAATTCAATCGCTTTATTTAAAGTAATTTCTTCCCTTAACAAACCCCTTAGCATTCCCAAGTGAGCTGTTTTTGGCTTAATTATTATCCCATCATCTTGTATATATAAAATTACATCATCACCTTCATGAAGCTTGAGCTTTTCCCTAAAATCCTTAGGAATCGTGAGTTGCCCTTTTGTTGAAATTTTACATTTTTTAATTTCCATTTGTCATCATTTAGTGAATATTGATGTAAGAATATAAATCTTACTTTTTTAACTTTGGTCTTACTCTAATAATAATTATGAATATCTCACTAGATCTCAATAGCAAGTGTATAATTTGCGAAAATATAATTAATCATTGTTATTCCTGTGATAACATAATTCAGATTTATATGGTAATCAAAATTGACTTCGCTAACCTTATGATATAACAAGATTTCTCTATCCTCTATCGGAAATCCCATTCGCTTGCAAAGGGTATATAAATGGAATATAAAAATTAGAAAGTAAAAATTGATTGATTTCCTTATTAAAGCTATCTTCTTGTTTTAAAGTGATAAATCATTTCTGCAATTTTATTAAAAATCTGTTGAACGTTGTCTCCCTCTTTTGCGGAGGTCTCAAAATAAGGCGTAAATAATTTTTCATTCATTTAGAAAATAAATTTCAATTTTTAAAGTATTACTGTTCTCCTTCAATTTTTTTAAGAACAGCACAGATATTAGGAAAGATCATTTCAAGGGCATTCTTTTCAGTATTCTTTATTAATTCTCCTAAATTTTTTCTTTTTTCCCTTAATATTTGTTTTATTTGCTTTTTAATTCTTTTTCTCCCCATAGAATCTTCTTTATTAGAAATGTCAATTTCAACTCCCAATTTAATTTCAATCAATTTAGAAACTTCTTCTTCAATGAAAACTTCTGGTCCTAATACGATACAAAATAATGCAATATCAAAAGGACCTGATTTACATTTTATTAACAATGCTCCTTTGAGGGGTATAATTTCGTTAATACCTATACCTATTGATTTTAAATGTTGTTCAATCTCGAGCCGAGGATTCTCTTTAATATGTTCTCCATCTAAAATAAAAATTATTGAATTTATTTGATACTTTTTAGGATATAATGATAGAGAATTAAGGGCGTGCAAACCTGTTTGCTTTTTAAGGGGAGTGTTTATAAAAAATATCGCTTTTTTATGACCATTAAATTTTTTACAGAGATTTTTAAATATAACACTTTCTGGAAAGGTTCCATTACCAGAAATAATTAAGTAATAACTTTCAATTCCACTTAAGTTATCTACTATTCTCATTAGAATCACGTTAAAGCTTATAGTTTAAGCGCATCTACTAACAAGCGCGGGTCTGTATTTGCATCTAATAAATCTTCTAACTCATCTAATGATAAAGTAATATAACTCAGTATATCCTCATTGGATTTATTTAATTGAAGAATTGTAGTATTTTCGGGTTTATTCTCAACTATCTGATATAAAACATCAATGCTATGTGTAGATATCACGGTTTGGAATCCTTTTTCCTTTAACCATTGAAAAAATAATTTAATCATGGAGGGATGGAATCCAGAATCAAAATCATCAATTAAAACGAGCTTAGGATTTAGAATTTCTAAAATAGATATGATTTTTACGATTTTTTCTGCTCCAGATCCTAAATCCTTAATTTTAATCAATCCTGTATTATTTTCATAAACTTTTCTTAAACTAATTGGTTCTAAAAATATAAATTCACTAAAAGTATCATTAACACATTCATTAAGAAATTCTGCCAATTTAATATGTAATCCTTTTTTTGTTATCAATTCACTATAAAATTTCATTTTTATCTCTATAAATTCAAGAATGGAGGTAGTAAAAGGAATAAACGATACCATCTCTGTTACTCTTTCTTCTGTTGTTTTATAAAGATTCTTAAATTTACCTCTTAATAATGAATTCCTACCTTCCCAGGTTGTTTTCTCTCCTCTGACATTTAACTCAATGCCTACTTCTATGGATTGGATTCCATAAGTTAGAATTGAAGTTCCTGAATAAAGATAGAGAAGATCTTTAATTGAACCCCTATGAAGCTGTTCTAAGTTATGGAGTTTTCTGAATCCTGTGATAGGATCTATTAAGCCTGGATCTGGTAATAAAGATAAAGCCTCTAATATCGTCGATTTTCCAGAATTATTTCTTCCTATCAGAATAGTGAAATTTGATAATTTTAATGGTTTCTTACAACTTTTTATTCCTCTAAACTCCTTAATATTTAATTCACTTACAAACATTCCTTCTCATTTTTTTATTTTCTAAGTATATATTAAAGTCATAAGTAATAAATATATTGAGAGTTCTTTTTAATGGGATTTAACTTATAATGATCTTACATTATCTACTTAAGAACCAAGTGTTATTATAAGATTAAGAATTTATCCTATAACATAAAAATCTAATTCCTAAGGAATGGTAAAAATTAGAAAGTAAAAATTGAGTGAGTTCCTTATTAAAGCTATCGCCTGGTTTTAAAGTGATAAATCATTTCTACAAAATAAATATAAATGATTTCCTAAAAATTGAGTTTTATATAAAGTTTAAAAAACTTTTTATACACTTTTGAATAATTAAATATTAACAAAATTCCCCTTCAAGGTTTATCAATATGACTCAAATATATGTCCCGATAGATTATACAAGTATAACAGAGGTTATACCTGCTGGAGATGATATTCTTTATAGTACACTCACTAAATGTCGCATACTGGGAGTATCAGCTAAACAAAAAAGAACACATAGAGCCCATTTATTAGTTACTCAAAAAGGTTTAGCAGTATCAAACTCTCTTAGAAAAACCAATTTAAAATTTGATTATTATCCATGGAATGATAGTAAATTCTGGAAAAAACGCAGATCTTTTGGTAAAACATTTATTAGTTGTCATTATCGTACAGCAGGTTTTAAAAAATATAAAGTAGTCCGTGATCCCCAATTTGAAGATAAAATGTCTTTTAGGCAAAGAAATACAATATTTGGAAAATTTTGTAAAAATCTTTATTTAAAAGCAAATGGAATGTAAAATTTTTTTTTTTTTTGGTGGTAAAGTATGATTAATGAGATTAAAAATGACATTTTACTTGAAAAATGTATAAAATGTGGAAATACTCACGATTTGAATTCTTATACATGGAAAAAGAAAATTAAAGTTCAAGCTAGAAAGAAAGACCTAAATATCCTTTTTTCATCTTGTAGACAATGTACTCCTGGATTTGAAAGTTTTAATAGATTACAAGATAAAAGGAAATATGGCTTTAAAAGGATTTCCCCTTGTCTTTGGGCGATAACGTGGATGTTTTTTATATTAGGAATATTTTTTCTTTTTTTAGGTGATATTTTAGGATTAATTGGACTTATAATATCAGGTTTAATATTATTCTTTATTATAATTAAAAATTTGAATTTTATATTACATCCTTATAATCCTAAAAAATTCATAAAAATTGATTATCATGGAAACTTTAGTTTAAAATCTTCTACTGGTGGTTATACCCCAGTTGTCAATGTAACACAAGAAATAGAAAGAAAAATGCAAGAAATCCAGGAAACAAGTTATCATTATTGTCCAAATTGTGGTTCAAATCGAAAAACTCTTACTGGATTCTGTAAAAATTGTGGTAAAAACTTAAAAGTCATCAGTTAGATTCATAGGTGGCTATTATTTCTGTGATAGTTAATAGTGAAATATACAAGGTAAAAACAAAGAAGAATCTTCTATTATTAGATCTATCAGATATTGGGATTACTAATATTGATCAAATCATAGGGTTAAGTGAATTAACTGATCTCCAGGTTCTAGATCTCAGTCACAATCAAATACAAGAGATTAAAAATATTGAAAGGTTAAGAAATTTACAATACTTAATCCTTGATAATAATTATATCCATGAAATTAAAGGATTAGAAAGTAATTCAAGTCTCAGACTTTTATCTCTTAGGAACAATAATATAAATTTAATCAAGGATTTAGACAGACTTATATATCTAGAAGAACTAATGTTATATGGTAATAATATCTCATCTCTTTCAGGATTAGAGTATTTAGAGAGGTTAACTTCCCTAGATATGAGACAAAATCCAATATTTCCTGAACTGAGAAGGATTTTTGGAATAAGAAAGAATGGCTTGTTTTTAAATGCTCAAGATCTTGTAAAAGAGTGTAGAGCACAACTGGGAGGGAATTATCTCATACAAGAACCATCATATAATCAACAACAAGCAATGAGATCCGTGAAATATAGCCCACCAAAAACTCATGATATCTCTAAAGGTTGTGGATATATCATTTTATATCTTTTTATAATGGGCTTTTTTTCATTTTTATTCTATGTTATATTTTATATTTTTTTTTACTAGAATTCCATATTTCTATTTTTATACAATTGAATTGAAGAATTTAAATTTTTAGAACTTCGATTGAAACAATAATAAAATATTAACAAAATTAAGATATATTTAATTAGGTATATAAATTACTTTCGACTTGCTTTTAAAATAATATTTTTTTATCAATTCTATAAACAGATCATTATACATCAACTTCAAAACTCGAATCATTGTTAAGAGAACAGATTTCAGAAATTAAAAGAAAATAGGTGCTAGATGACACCTCCTTTTTGATTGTGATACCCAATGAATTGCCAAACTTGAACACCTTTACAGCAATGTCAACTTTTTTTACTATGATCATAAAAAATTTAAATGCTATAGGAAGTATTTTAGACATTTTAAGATATAAAAGAGTTTGAAAATAAACATTAATTATTGATATCTGAATGTTATTTTGAGAGGTAATGAATGCGGTTTCTTTTATATTCTAATACTTGCTTCTTTAAAGGAAAATTATGAGCCACTTTAAGATGAGTTAGGGAAATGATTAATATGTCATTACTATTCTCAGGAATAATATGGCATGTAATCCCCCCAATATCTCCAGAATCCTCTAACTTGATAACTTTAAAAGCATTTTTATTATTAGTCGAGATTCCTTTTTTAAGAAGTGTTTTTACTAAATATTTTGTCGGATAAACCAAGAAAGGTAGATATTTTTGAAGCTCTTTTAACAACTCTTGATTTCTCATATTTTTCTTCATTATTCTCGATTTAGATAAATACAGTAATTAATTTATTTCTCATCATTTTATAAGAAATGAATTTGAAAATTATTAAAATGATTAAAGATAAGTTTCTTCTTTTTTTTCTCCTCCATTCTTTCCGTCTCCTTCCCCTCCCTCCCCCCTGGGGGGACTTCTTATGTTAAATTTTCATGGTCAGGAGGGAATCCTGCTCTCAAGCCCGGTCTCATTGAAGTCCGGGAAATTTTGAGGATCTTAACATTCTTTTCTATTCCAACTTCCTTTCTCCTTAATGAATTGAGTTTTTTGTGTTGGAAGGTTTACTATAAAATTAAATTCTTAACCTAAAAATCAAAAATCTAAAATGTAAGGAATGGTAAAAATTAGAAAGTAAAAATTGAGTGAGCTCCTTATTAACGCTATCGTCTGGTTTTAAAGTGATAAATCATTTCCGCAATTTTATTAAAAATGAGTTGAACGTTGTCTCCCTCCTTTGCAAATGTTTCTATATAGACGATAATGTTAATTTAATATCTTAATCTTACTGATGAGAACAGTTTTCAAAAATTATTATCCCCTATTATCCCGATTTAGAACTCTAAGCGTGGTTATTATTTAACTATTGTTCCTGGAAAAGATTTAAAATTTTTTACTTTTTTCACAAGTATTTATACAATAAAGTGAGGAATAAAATACTTAACATTCATTCCATTCTTTTTCCATCTTTACCTTTTAGTTTTTATTCCAAATAAAAAAAAGGAGTACTTTAAATCTAAAGTAATTTCACGCTTAAGATCCGCTGATGGAATTGAGATCCCTCAAAAATTTAATAGTAATAGTTATATATAATATAAAAAATATATTACTTAATAAAAACAAACAATAAGATAACCATAAAGATTAATTTAATATCATTTAATCACACGTCTATCAAAATCCAAGAACCACATATCAAATAACGGTACTATTATCAGAGAAAAGGTAGCTTTAATGAAAATAAATGGTCTTTAAAGTAAAATTGATTAGATTTTTCAGCTTTAAATATTTTTTTATGAGAGAATGGGAAATAAAATGAGAAAAAATTTAAAATACCAGGCAATAAAAGCCCGTGATCTTTTTACAAGATATTGGACATTAAAAACTATATCATTACTCTCTACCGTAGTCCTGGGACTAACCTTGATTCCAGTTGGATTCTTAATGGATAATGATCTAATGAGTAAGAGAAATGATCAAGAAATTGGTAGAAAGGATCATTCTCTCAATGCATTAAAAACAAGTGATATAGATTACTTCAATAAAGATGTAGTTTGTCAGAATTATAGTTTTTATTTATGGAACTTAACTAATTCTGAAGATTATTTAAATGGAGATAAACCGCAATTTGAAGAAATTGGTCCATTTGTATTTCGAGACCATAATTATAGAGAAAATATTACTTACAACGAAGATGATACCGAAGTGAATTATACCACTTATGATAGATTTGAATATCTTCAAGACCAATCATATAATAAATTAAACATTGCAAATACTACCATTAGGAATATCAATCCAGGTTACTTAAGCAACTTAAGAACTTATGGGGATGAGATGGGATTATTTCAATTCATTTTTCCTGAAATCATGCATCAAATGAGAGAGGATATCCTCATTGAAATAGCGATCCTATTGGAGGAGACTAAAGAGGTAATAAAGGAACAATGGGATGGGGTTTCAGCAGTTATCATGCCTCAGCCTAATCAAGTATTCAATAGTGAATGGATGCGAGATCGAATGCCCATGGTAGAACTTTTTATAGAGGGATTAGATTTTCTCTGGTTAGATCCAAACACTGGTGAACTCCTTGGGCTTGGTGTTAATGATCCTCAGGATTTTGTTGAGGATATTGATATTGATGGTAGAAAAGATCCTGTTAAATGGGGCTCAGGGGCAGGGAAATCTCGTCCAGATGATTTGAACATGACTACCTTTGACTGGGGTTATGCAAACGAACATAGTAGGGATGTTGCTGTTAACCAACTCTGTGACGCGTTATGGAATCCAGACAGGGAATGTTCCCTTACTTATAATCCAAGTAATCCAGATGATGCTACTACCGAGCATTGGTTTATATTAGCCGATTTCATTGATGGGAATAAAACAAATAGTAAAAGTTTAATTGAAAGTGCATTTGCAAGTGAATTTTCAATCTTTAATGCATCGTCTGGCATCACAGCAGACGTCATAGATGACCTAATTGTACCTTGGATTCAGCGAAGTCTCTTGGAAACTTTCCCCCATAATTGTCCGCCCATCAATAAGCAGATTGGTGATGATGGTTATGGTTGGCTTTATAATTATGCGTTATGGACTTTTGATCATTATAATGGTAGCTTTATTATTGATCGTACTGTTGAAGAATGGCTTTTCACTGCTTTTGATGGAATTGTTAACTGGTCAAGATTTGAGTCCGAAAGAGACAGAGCACACGTGAATTTCTTTAATACTGCAAATAGTTATGATGAAGCATATAGAAGTGGATTGTCAGAGGCAGAAGGAGGCCTAAATAAAAGGATCTTGAATAACATTACTATTAAAACGGGTAAAAATAATGTTACTGAGACGCATCAAATTTCGGCTCTAAATGGAGAACAATATATTAATGAATGGCCTCAACCAGAGAGCATTAGAGGTACTGAGGGATATAAATTTCATCCAAATATACAAACAAGTGATACTATAGAAATCTTTGACATTAATATCATGAACAGAGTAATGAAATTTGACTATGGAGGCGATATCTTTTTAAATGGAGCGACAGGTTATAAATATGAACTTGATTCTGATATGTGGACCCCGAATCCAGATTATTATCAAGGTAATGAATTAATTAATTTATCTACAATAAGTTGGGCACCTATTTATGTAAGCATGCCCCATTTTTATCATGCAGACGATGATTTTATAGATGCCGTAGATGGATTAAATCCATATAGTGGTCGATCATATCATCATTATATTGATGTGGAGGAAACAACAGGAATCACTGCGGAAATCAAACTTAGGCTACAATATAATATAGAAGTAGAACCTACTGATCTCTTTTATAAAGATATTTACATGTGGTATGGAATTCCTTATTACATACCTTTATTATGGTTTGAGCAAAGTAGTATTCCTGATTTTGATAATGATACGATCCCGAATTATTGGGAGGCATTTCACTCTGTTGATGACCCCAATGGCGATCTTGATGATGATGGCTTGAATAATTTACAGGAATTTCATGAATATACAGATCCTAATGATGAAGATTCAGATGATGATAAAATAAATGATTATCATGATCCATATCCTTTATATAATTTTGATTTGGATATGGATGGAATGCCTGATGATTGGGAGGCATTTTATGGAGTTGATGACCCTAATGGCGACCCTGATGGCGATGGAAAGACTAATTTAGAAGAGTTTCTTGATGGAACAGACCCAACCGTATATAATAAATCAGCTGATAAAGAAGAAGAAGAGAACCATCCTTCAGAACTACCAATTCTTATTATAATAATATTAATATTTGGCATAATCGCGGGAATCACGACCATTATTACAACATTACAAATAAAAAAAAGAAAAAAAGCCTTTTCAAGTAAGATTATGGAAAAAAAATGGATTAAAGGGATTCCAGGTAAGCCAGATATTTCTCTAAATAAAGCCATATCGAGTGAAGTTCCAGAAAAAGAAAGGATTAAAGGAGTTGCAAGTAAACCAGATATTTCTCTAAATAAAGCCGTATCGAGTGAAGAAAATGAAAAAAAAGAGATTAAAAGTGTAACAGCCAAATCTAATCGATCTATAAATATATATAACTCAGGATTGAGACTTATATCTCAATCTAAATATAAAGATGCCATTAAATGTTTTGATAATGCCTTGAAATTACATCCTGATTATATTAAAGCGTGGTATAATAAAGGTTCCGTACATGAGATTCTTGGAATGAACAAGGACGCATTAAAATGTTATGAAAAGATATTAAAAATTAATCCTAATCATAAAAAAGCTTTTTTAGCCAAGAAAAGATTACTCCTTCATAATAAGAAAATTTAAATTTTCGGTTAATTTTACAAAGGAATGATTAATTATTAAATTTTCGCCTAGCTATCCAAAATTTAATTATTTTACCTATTTTTCTTCATCTTTCACCTAATTTATTATACAAGATTCTTCTGTAATTGAATTA
>JAEOTJ010000231.1 GCA_016839905.1 Promethearchaeota archaeon
TATCAAAGAAACGATCAGGAACAAAATATTGATGGATTTCATCTGATATGGCGAAAATTGTAGTAAAAATTATCAAGAATTTCACATCTACTTTTTCATTAAATCCAAAGGCTACAAAAAAAGCAAAAGCAGCAAACTCAATAAGATGTAATATTGTATTAATATCAAGATCTATCGGAAGTCCTTTTGGGGGCGGAGGGGGGAGTGGTTTGCTTAATGAAGAAAAATAGATTATTATTCCTGTAATAAGAAAAGCTGGAATAATTCTTAAATAATCAGATTTTGTCCATTTCTGCTCAATTTCCGTCATCATTCTATTTGTTATTCGATTTTAAAATGAAAATCGCAGATGTCATCTCCTAAGCCTAGGATTTTTTCTCTATCTATAGTAATTTTTGGATTAAAATCTTTGATTATATCCTCATAGAAGGGGATACACATATTTTTACAAATTAGGGCGATTTTATCAGTACGCTCTGGATTTCTTTCCATTACGGCTTTATAGGGGCATTCAAAAATATAGACAATTGCTTTTTTTTCCTCATTTTTTAATACACCATAATCCCAACCTTCTACACTCCAACGAAAGGTTAGAATATCTATTAAATCTCTTAAAGTATTTGTTTCCAATTTCAAGTATTTGCGAATCCTCCGAAAAACAATTCTTAATAATTTCTTCCATACTGCCAAATCAATCTTAAGGGCAACTTCCCAGCTTGTTTCAGCCTCCAATTCAATCATCCAAAGACCATCTAAAGTGAAGAAATTCTTTTCAAAATAAAACAATCGATCAGCCTTGCTAACAATCCTATAACCTTTCTTATGTTCCTTCATTTTATTTTCTAAAACATTTTCATTAATATTTTATAAAGGTAATAACTATTATTTTAATAATAACATTTGGATTTAAAAAAAAATGAGTGAAAATGGAAAAGATTTAATTGATAACGCTGAACTTAATGAAGAGATTGATGGTATTGATGATGTTCAGATGTTAAAAAATATGATTCTTTCAAAAAAACGAGAATTAACTCAAAAAGATAACGAAATTGAATCTTTAAAAATCAAAATCAATGAATTAATGGTTGAATTAGAAAGCAAAAGTAATACGACCCGTGAATTTGATAATAAAGAACTAATAATGAGTGCGGAAAAAGCCGTCAAAAGTTTAACGGAGGAAAATATCTGGTTATATGAAAAAATTAAAAATCTTGAACAAGGAAAGACGATATCTCATGAAGAGCCAACTGAAAGAGATATAAAAATACTTTCTTCAAGTAAAGAGAGCGAACCATTGATAAAAGTTGAAGAAGTTACTAGTGATAGTTCGATTTTGATTGAAACTCCCGTGAATGATAAAATTGTAGAAACTGAAGAAGATCCTGTATTTATTATTCCATCTTTTGAAGTCATAAATGAGAAAAGTTCAGGTCAAATTTTTCGACTGAAAAAAGAGAAAAATGAAACAAAAATACCTCCCGTAAGTGTAGAAGATCCTATTATTAAGAAAAAGCCTTTTAAAAAGGTTGAAAAAATATCTGATGATATTTCAAGAGGGATAAAAACACCTTTAAGTGAAAAGAGTGTAGAACTTGAAGAAGAGACTGAATTTGAAATTCCATCTCATGATACCATGAGTGAGCAAAGTTCAAGCCCAAACCAAACTTCTGGATTAATTAATGTACAAAGTGATGTAAAAGTACTCCCTGTAAATGCAAAGGAACTTATTAGTCAAAGGGAGGCATTAAAAAAGATTGAACAAGGGCCTAGTTTTAGTTCAAGTATAATTGAACAATCAATAAATGAAAAGAGTGTAGCTCTTAAAAAGGAGTCTGATTTAAGAATTCCAAGCACATCCACAAACCAAACTAAAGGATTAGAAAATGAACAAACTGAGGTATCAATTGATCAATCAGAAAGCCGTAGAAAATGTCCTCAGTGTGGAAATCAAAAAAAACAATCCATCCAAGAATTACTTGACAAAACAAACATTATTTTAGCATATCCAAGAATTTATGGCAAAAAATATAAATGCGGGCAATGTGGTAATGAATGGCGGAAAAATTAAATGAAGAAAATTGTAAAATATAAAAAAGAAAAAAAAAAAATTATTCCCTACGGGCAAGAGTTTGAAGCTCTGCTTTTAATAAATCCCTTATCGCAACCCGAATTGCTTCCGAACGATTGGGATACATGTTCATGTTAACTAGCTCTTCGATCCCAGAAAGATAAGCTTCTGGTAGATGACAAGTTATAAGTTTTATATCCATACACCTTTTTTTTGTTATTATTTTTTAGAAAGTTGTTTTAATTAATAGTATAAAAAGACTATAGAGATAAATATCGATATATTATTAGGATATTATTAACAAATTCACATTAAATTTCTTTTAGAATACTTACATCCTTCTTTCCATTATGGAATTTTATATCAACCTAAAACTTTTTTTCTCTCATCCTTGCTCTTTTTTCTTTCTATTTTCTAATATTAATCATATGCAATCAAAAATAATAATAGTATTTATTTAAAAAATTCTAAAACTATCCTTTTTTGGCTCTATCTTAAAACTGTGACAAAAAAGATAAATATAAATTTTACTTCTATTTGTTAATAAAAAATTTTTTAAAATGTGATTTAATATGAATAAAAAAGGTAAAATATTAGCAATATTTTCAATAGGTTTCTTATTAATTTCAGCAATTTTTGCTCAAACTATGGTTTTTACTTCACTAATCCCAATTACTAATAATACATCCGAAATTGAGGCTGAAACAACTCTAAAAACATCCGATGTGTCTGGTAGCTATGATTGGGGAGGTGCAGATACAATGGATATTAAAGCTGCTGGAATAAATACAAACACGACCCTTAACTGGCAAGGTTCTAATCCTTTTGACTTTGAGTCGGAAATGTCACCTGGAGGAACATCAGCTAAAACTATAATAAATAAAACCTTAGAAGTTGAGACTGTTCGAGACCAAGATGGAAATAGTATAGAATATGCTAAATTAAGAAATAGCAACTTAAATATAAATGCAACAATAGGAAATGATACGAATACGGTAGCACCATTTTATGATTTGATTGTTGATACAAGCTCTTATAGTATTTCTGCATTTGCAGAAGAGGATCCTACAGGGTTTGATATTACGGACTTTGGATTGGTGGTAGATCCAATAGTAGGTACTGGATTGGTAAGTTTAGAATATGATGATGTAACTGGATTACATATGAATGCTATAGATTCAGTATTACAATATATCGACTGTTTAATTGATTTAGACTCCACGGGTGTTATTTTTACGGAAAATTCTGGTTCCGGGGGCGCTGGTCCATTCATAAGTTATTATTATATTAATTCTTCAGGTCTTTATAATAATACTAATATGGCTAAATTAGCTGATTGGGCTCTACAAGAGAGTTTTGTATTTGCTGCCGCAAATAATGGTAATCTTAGTTTTTATTTCCAAAACGATACACTCGTGATAAGTCGTGAATTTGATGGAAATGCTTATTACGAAATGACGATTAGTAAGACGTTTTTAGGTTTCTCGGTTAGTTTTCTTAGTTTTACACAGCATCAATATTCCTTCTATTGGCATGATGATATTTTTACTTATTACTATTACACTGGTTCTGGTGTTATTTTCTTCAACTATTATTTAGGGATCGAAACAACTGGATTAAAATATATCTTTTCATGTGAGAACTGGGAGATTGAAATAAAATTCTTCTTATCGTATTACATTATCGAATGGGCAGGGATTTCAATTGAAATCTGGACTTATCTAGCACAAGTACAATGGATAATTCTGTTCTCTTTTAAGAGGTGGACTATTAAAATTGAAATTTGGTGCTATAATATTTTAACAAATTGGCCTTTTATTGATTATTTCGTGTGGATTAGATTTTTTTATCTGTCAATGTCATATATATATATATATTTTGTACCAACTGATAACTTACCTAATCTCTTGTCCATTAGTATCATTGAAGAAGTCTATACAGAGGATAATTTTGATATTACTTTTGAAGTTAAAGATTGTTGGGGTGCACTAGTAGATATTACATGGTTGTCTGATATTACTATTCTATGGGATGGAACAGATGTTAGTAGCGACGTAGTAAGAGAGGGTACCGGAACTTATTCCATATCATTAACGGCAGAATTAGTTCCTCCGGGTAGTCCTGGAAAATGGCTAAATATAAGTGCTCAATATACAGGATATGCGCCTGGGAAATTAGGAGTTGCAATCGCTGTAGATCCGGATGCTGTACAAAAAGATGGAGACGCTACTGGCCTTCCCATCTTAACCAATTTAATTATAATCTTAACCATAATTTGTGCTCTCATCCTTGTTTGTGCTACAATAATATACTTTTTTTCCAAATTCTTAATCAAAAAAAGGAAAGATGACCGCTATACATAAAATATAGTAATTAAATTTTTTTTTATTATTTTGTCATAACAAACCTGAGGGATTTAAGGATATTTTTTACCAAATTGGAAATAATGACTAAATTTTAATAATTAAAATATACTTTTCAATAATTAAAAAATGGACTCCATATTATTAATATTATAAACCTTATTTTAAGATGATAATGTCTGACATAGTTATAAAATTGGAGAGTTTAAGTAGAAAATACGGTGATTTTACAGCAGTTGATAATATCGATATAGAAGTATTCAAGGGCGAAACTATTGGACTTGTTGGTCCGAATGGCGCAGGAAAAACCACTACCATCAAGATGATTGCAAAAGTACTCAAACCTTCCAAGGGTAAAATTCTTATAAAAAATAATGACGGAGATTTACAAGATCTTCATAAAAATTCAAAAAACTTGATTAAAATTGGATTTTTAATTGATATTCCCGCTTTTTACGATATGACCGCATATCAATTATTAAAATATTTTGCTAAGCTTCAGAATTATCCTAATGCTAAAATAAATGAAAAAATTGACGAGTTATTAAAATTATTTAAATTATATGAATGGAAATATGAAAAAGTGAAGACCTTTTCTAAAGGAATGAAACAAAAGTTAGGGATAATTCAAGCATTAATACATGAACCAGAGATAATTATTTTAGATGAACCTCAAACTGGTTTGGACCCTAAAGCTCGTGTTGAAATAAGAAAGTTCATAAGAGAACTCCAGGATATGGGCAAAACAATTTTTGTAGCATCTCACATGTTATATGAAATTTCAGAAGTATGTGATAAAATCGCGTTGATAAATCGAGGGGCAATCGTAGCTTTTGATACGATTGAAAATTTAGAAGGATCTTTGGAAATAAAAGAAATTAAGTGTCAAGTCTTAGATCCTATATCTCCAGAAAATCTTTCAACAATTATTAAAAAACTTAATGAAAAGCTTGCTCCTTACTTGGACAAGAATTTAGATCCCCAGATCTCTAAAATCCCGATAAAATATAATCCTCTTAAACAAAACTTTAAAATATATTATGAAGGAAGTCCAGAAATTAGAGGAAAAATCTTAAAAATACTAGTAAGAGAATTTGAATCCGAATTTACCGTAATATCCTTTATGGAACCTAAAACTTCCTCATTAGAAAGGATTTATTCTCAGATGATCACTGATGAACGAAGGGAAATTAAATTAAATGGTAAGCGGAGGTAAATGTGGAATGTCTGACCTTAAAAAAAGTACAAAAAAGAAAAAAAAAAGTAAATTAAATGATATTTATTTAGATGTTAAGCCAATATTGAATACATATATTTTTGAACTTAAAAAGAATTCTAAAAAATTTGTTATATTTTCTATTATAATATGCCTTCTTAGTTTTCTTTTTCTTTTATTAACTTTCATTCCTGAAAGTTCGTTAAATGTTACTCAATCGGATTATCTTCAAGATAGTCTTAGTATTATCATCATGGTAATGATCTTTGGAGCCTGCTTCTTTTTTGGAGGGATAATATGTTCTGAATTTAGTACAAAAACCGGTTATGTTGTTTTTCCGAAAATTAATAAGTATAAATTGATCATTGGGAAATATCTGGGGAACCTAACTTTATTTATTGGGGTTATAGGAATTAATTATATCATTATTGGTCTTTTAAGTATATATTTTTATGGTACTCCTGTGCCAATTAGATTTTATTACTCATTTGGAATATCAATATTATATATACTTGCTGTAAGTAGTTTTGTTACTTTATTTAGTTCTTTTATGAAAAGCGTTAACATGACGATTGTCGTAACAATCTTAATTTTACTCATTGTATTCAGTATTGTGGATCAAATAATAGTGATGATAATGCCTGATTTTGAACCCCTTTATTCTATTGTTTATGTAAGTAATCTCATAACATCAATTTTAGAAGTAGATTATCCAACAGGCGCAGAAAGATATACTGATCATGTAATGCGGGGATTTACTTTCAGAATTTGGCATACGCCGATTATTGTAATGGGCATTATGGTCTTACTATTATACATGGTTATATGTCTTACACTTGCGGCTTTAATATTTAAAAGAAAGCAAATATAAAAAAAATTAAAATATGTGATTAAAAATGGTTAAAAACAAGAAAAAAACTCGTGCTTGTATTTTAAGTATATCATTGGTAGGAATAATTATACTAGGAATATTTTCAAATACTGTTGTTGCATTACAAATATCGGCAAATAGTACATATCAAATTAATATTGCAAAGGGAACTGAAATCCTGGAAGTAAGTCGATATGATGAATCAAGCTGGGAGGAAACTATTAATGATTCTCCTGAGTCTCTATTTGGGGGTGATGCTGAAAAAATTAATGCTAAAAGTAAATACACTACTCTCTCATGGTTCGACAATGCGACTACAACCTACGAAGGATTTATCTCATTATTTATTTCACTAGAAATGGCAATAGTCGTTTCCACTCTGGGATTTAACCAAAGTGTTATAAATTCAAATTATACAAACAAGTATGATTCTTGGATGGTCTATCGTGCTAAATGGGAATTTAATAGTACAGATTTCCCTGAATCGGCTAATAATCCAAATTATCTAACGCCTGTCTTTAAGGATCCTGCAGATTATAAAAAGCTGCTAGATGATTATAATAATTGGACTGATATTATAAACAATGACATTGGTTTCCTCGCAATGGGACTTCCAGCATTCCAAAATTTTACTGCTGATGAATTCTTATGGCAACTTGTCTTAAAAGGAATGATAATTGCCACTCCTAATAATGAATATCTAGAAGCACTCGTAGATGGGCTAGGTTGTAGCTCTAAAATTGAAGTTAATGGAAATGAACTAACTATCACAAAAACTGGGATTAAAAGTTATACCGTGGATGTTATTTACGGAGCTCAAGGGACTCAAACATCATTAACTATAAAAGATAAGTCAGGAAATATAATTTATGAAGTCACAACTATATATCCTCATTTGATATTTATTTATATAATTTTAGGAATAATTTCCGGTTGCCTTGCTGTGATTGTTGTTGTAAAGATAAAGGCAATCAAAAAGCGCAGGTTGGAAATGACTAGTGTTAAAATTAATTAAAAATAATCTCTATATCTTTCTTAGCGCGATTTTTCTTTTTTGATGCGCGGGGATATAATTTGGATCCATTTTTAAAGCTTGATCATAGCAATCAAGTGCTTGCTGAAATAATTCCTGCTTGGCAAGCATCAATCCTTTATTAAACCATACATTAATATTCTTTGAATTTATTTCTAAAGCTTTGTTATAGCATTTGGATGCTTCATCATATTTTTTTAAATGTGTAAGAACAATACCCTTATGATTCCATATTTCTACTGATTGCGGATTCATTTTTAGCGCAGCATCAAAACATATAATTGCTTCATAAAATCCTCCAGTTACAGCATAATTAACTCCCATTTTGAACAATTTTTTAAAATCTACCTCTGGTAAGGTTTTTACTTCATTGGTTGCTTCTTTTTTTGGCTTGATATCTTCATCTGAGACTATTTTCCATTCCGACATGAAACTTCCTTTAAAAGTTATAAATGGCTCAGGTATATTTTTTTAAATTATTTATCTTAAGTAACATAGTAATTTTCATATATAATTATTAGTAAAGTAAATCTTGACTATAGTAAAAATATAAAAATAAAAAAAA
>JAEOTJ010000232.1 GCA_016839905.1 Promethearchaeota archaeon
TATCCATTGTCCTACTTTTGGCAGGAATCCGAATTGATTCAATTTCGAGGTATTTACAAGAACAGAATAATAGTCTGATCCTACAAGAACCCTTACTGAGCGGTATCCATAGGTGTATGTGCGTCTTATCTTTTTTGAGCCATCCCTCACTTCCACGATTCTACCTTCTATTGTAAAATTTCCCTTATTTTCCATTATTCCTTTTTCTTTCCTGCCTCTTTTAATTTTATTTTATATTATTTAATTATTTTTAATAATCCTTCTTTTTAAAAATCTCTAAATCCTTCAACTTTCTTGTTTTTTAAATAAAGGAGGACATATGATTTGTAATAATGAAACTTGCGGAAAGAATTCAAATCGAAAAAGTGGCTCAATTACCCCACCCATTCCATTTTCCCAGGAATCCTTATAATCTAGTGAACTTTTGTGTGAGGCAAAACATGTTTTATTTAGGAAATTGGTTTATATATAATAACATTTCCAAATCTCACTAGTAAAAAACATTCATTTAATTAATTATTACTTTTTTCATACTTTTTAATTAAAAACTGATGGAAAACAAGAAAAAAATAAATTATTGAATAATATTTTAAAAAATTATTATAATCATTAAAAATATTTCACATAAAACATATATAGGTCTAAATATAAATTTATTTTTTTAAAAAGTAAGTAAAAATTTTTTTATAAAAAAAAACTTTAACTTTAAGGAGAAAAAAGGTTTTTTAAATTTATATAAAAAATTAATCCCATAACCAAAACTCTTAAATATGAAATAAGATTTATGAAAAAACTTAATTTCTTTGATATTAACCGACAAAAAAAAAGATTTAAATATAACTTTATTATTATATAATATAACATGAAAAATGCAATTTGGCGATTGCATTTAATGATGAGTACAGTCAATAAACGCTTTGATCATATTAAGTAAAGGTTTAATATGTTTGGCAAGATTGGGTTAAAAACAAACAAGCAAACCCTATATTAACTGTATTTTAAAATTTAAAGGTATTCTCAAATGAAAATTGTAACTGTCAATGTCCCAGAAGCTTACTTAGAAGCAATCAATAAGTTAATCGGAGGAAATGGACTTTACCCCTCAAGATCTGAATTAATTAGATGTGCCGTTCGAGAATTTTTAATAAAGGAATTGAAAAGGGCAAAGAATATAGCAATGTATAATTCTGAACCTAAGAAAGAAGTTTTTGATGATAAAAATTTTGTTCGCATTCCATTTAAAAAAAAAGATGAAAATAATGAGCCAGTACGTGAATTTAAAACATATAAAATTATCCAGCGACTAGATTAAAAAAAATAAATAATTAATAACCAAAATAAATTTAATTATAAAACATCAACGGCATTTTTCGAGAGTTTTCTCTCACATTTTTTTTTTTTTAAAAAAAGAGATTTATAATATATTAATAATATAATATCTAAAATCATTATTGATTGCTAATAGAATTAGATTTTAATTTTCATAGAGAGAAATTAAAAATAATCTAATATTTAAACTAAAAATATAATATTTGAACTAAGATATAATATATTTAATTTAAAATTTAAATAAAAAATATGCATAATGAAACATATTGATCTTTCATATATTTGGCTGAGTTATGGATCTGGTGGAGGTGCTTAACAAATATACTTCTCTTAAGTTATTTTGACAGAATTATCGGACCTAATCTCATACTTACTTGTCCTGAAAATTTAATTGAAGATACAAGTATAGATTTTACAAAACAGGTTAAGACTTTATTAGATTCTGCAGACGATGGTTTTTTTACACATTACTTTTCACCTGAATTTAAAACTGCAAATTGGATTTTTACAATAGATTCAAGTTGGGCTCGTGGAAGAGCCGAATTAGTAATGATTTCTGCTATAACATCTGAGGAAGAACCTGATTATTCTTTATATGAAAAAATTCTTTCAAAATTTGTTGAAAATGTTAAGGGTCATAACGATATTTTTAAAGGCTTTTATCTTAATTATGGTCCGAAGGAAGAAATGGAAGAAATTCAAAAGAATTATGAGATTTTGAAACAAGAGCTTCAAAAAACTTATAAAATTTTATCTTTTAAAAAAATAGAAACAGAAGGAAAATTAATTACATTTTCAAAAATAAAAGAAACAAAAATTATTAACCTTTCAAATGAAATTATTCAAAAATTAAATGTTTTAACTGAATCTAAAGAAAAAGAAAATTGTTTTATAGTTTTTCGCACGCGAGGAAAAGCAATAAAATTTGACATACTCCCTGTAAATATAGAAAAAGTAATTAGACTAGCAATTATTTTTGAAGTAGAAATACAACTTCCTATATTAAATGAAATTGGAAAAATCTTAGCCGAATTTGATAAGAAAACAGATTTAATCTTTACTTCGGGTTTATGTCAAGAAGGTGAACGTTGCATATATGAAGTTTATATCGATACAGATATGCAAACGTTAAATCAAATTATTGAGAATATTTACATGATATCGAATATTATTGCAATAGAAGTTAAGTTAATTGCATTAGAAAAATAAAAAATAGATAAAACCTCCAAAAGAGGAGTATATACTCATTTCGAATAAAAAAGAAGAATCCTTTCAAATGGAATATGAACCTAAGTTTATGGAATGGGGTATCATTAATAGGGATAATTTTAAAAACATTAAGGATCTTCCAATTAAACGATGGGATCCTCTTTCAACTGTCATCATACGCAGTAATGAATTTGGAACAAATAAAAGACGTTTAAGATATTACGGGCATTATTCTTATGTCTCACCGATTCGAGGAAAGAGACCAATAGGTTTTAAAACTGATCAAAAGAAAAGTGATATTAAAGATGTATTTAAATCAATAACTGATGGTGAAAGAGTAAATCCCGTTGGAGGAGAAGGATATACGATCATTATTGCTGAAGATGAGAAACGGGTGGATGACCCTTTTTTGAATAACCCACATAAAGCAGAGGGAGTTCCAGATTCCTGCAAAGCAGTCACATTAATAAATAGATATCCTTCTATGGCTCGAATAGTAGATCAAGAAATAAAAAATTCAGTAAATTTACCTCCAAATTCGAAATTAGCAATGGGTATCAATTTGGTTACAATATCAAGACATTTTTTTCCTGCTTTACAATTCAATTTAATTCCAGATGATGTTTTATCAGGAATTTTTATATCCATGAAGACAGCAATTATTTATTGTATTGAGAAATCAATTGATAAAGATTATTATGATATTCCTGTTTCTCCTTTCTTTAATATAGGGACTAAAGTAGGGGGATCTCAACCACGTGTTCATAGTCAAATATATCTCGATTTAAATGGAGACGGTCATGGTTCAAGATTAGAAGGTCATCTTGAAGCATTTAAAGAAATGGGGGGTAAATGTCATTTATGCGAGTCTGCTCATGGGGAAGGAAACCGAGTTGTTTTATCAACTAAATATTGGACATTTTTTAATACGGGAAGCCCTATAAGAAATTATCACCTAAGATTTCATCCTAATGAACATGTTAGAAGATTTTCCCAATTAAAAAAATATCAATTTCAAGATTTAGCAAAATCCTTAAAAATTATATTTAAAGCATTAGATGATTTAAATATTGATAAAAATCGGAATATTTTATTTAATTGTTGTCCATATGGGTATGACGCTGATTTTCATATGTTTGGAGATCTAATTCCACATGAAATTATAGGGGGTGCAGAGATGGCAGATGATATGCGAGTGGCAAGAAAATTACCCGAGGATGTGGCAAGCGAAATTAGATCAATAATTCCTTAATAGATATTGATTAATTTTAATTAATATTTATTAATTTCTCTAAATATTCCTTTTTAACAATTAATTTATTAATTGAGAGTATTTTTAATATTCTCTTTTTGATTAAAATCAAAAATTCTTCTTTTTAAAACCGACAAAAACTCTGATTATCCCATATCTTTTAATGTCGGGGGGTTTCGGAAATTATTTTCTCAATAAAAATCGTTTATTTGTCCGGTTTCGATAAAAATGTTTCCATATTTGATCGATTTCAATCATTTTTCTGGTTGTGACATAATTATAGACGGGATAATCGCGTTTTTCGTCGGGATAATTTCAAAGATTTCTAATTTTTGGCTAATTTTATAAACTTAAAAATACCCTCAATTAAAATTTTTAAAATATTATACATACTAATTTAAATCTAAGTAAACTGTAATTATTATAAAAAAATAATATTAGGGTTTTAATCCATAATGCCTAAAGAGTGGGCTGCAATAATTCTAGCGGGTGGAAAAGGTTCTAGATTAATGCCTCTAACCTCAATAATTCCTAAACCTTTAATTAAGGTTACAAATACACCCATGGTAGATTATTCAATCTCTCACTTGATTTATGCAAATATAAAGCATATTATAATTGCACTTGCTTATATGGGTGATATATTAGAAAAACATATTAAAAAAACTTGGACTGCTGATAAATTAGATGATGTTGAATTAGAATGCGTGATACAGGATAGTAAAGGAACTGCAGATGCTTATAGATTACTAAGTGATCAAATCGATTCAGAAAGAGTAGTTGTGAGTATGGCAGATATTGTAACCGCATTACCAATGAAACAATTCATGGAATTTCATACTGAAAAAGGAGGTATCTCTACGATATCAATGAAAACTGTGGAATCCCATACAAGTCAATATGGAGTAGTTTTATTAGATAAAAATAGAAAAATCTATCTTTTTTTAGAAAAACCAGCACCAATGGAATTATATTTAAGCAGCATTGCTCAGAGAACTGATCTTTTTTTACATACGAATATTATTAATACGGGGATTTATTGCTTTAACAAGCAAATAGGAGACATTCTCCATGAGACGGGATTATTAGATTTTGGTGGAGAAGTTTTCCCATACCTTCTTGAAAATGGATATGATTTATATGGTTTTGTTAAAAATTATTATTGGTTAGATTGTGGAAATGCTCAGACCTATCTCTGGGCAAATTGGGATTTATTACGAAGATATGCATGGCCAATTACTCCAAATGGAGTAGAATATGATGGAGTTTATGTTATGGGAATAATAGATACTGGAAAAGGTGTACGTATTAAAAAACCAACTTGTTTTGGAGAATTTGTACGACTTAATAATAATGTGAAAATAAAGGAATTAACATCTATAGGCCATCATGTATCTATAGGTGAAGATTCTGTAATTAGTAAAAGTGTACTATGGGATAATATTAATATTGGAGCAGGGTGCAATATTAATGAAACCATTATATGTAACAATTGTTCGATTGGAAATAATTGCGTTTTAGAAAGAGCAATAATACCACCTAATTGTAAAATTAGTGATAATTCAGAAATCAGAGATCTTACTCTTGAAATTGGACAACAAATTTAATTATTGCTTTAAATATTATCCAAGAATTTTTGAACTTTTAATTCAATAGATTTAGTGATTTTTTCTTTAAAATTCGTAAAAACTCCAAGATCTCCATCCCAATTGTCTAATTGGTCTTTTGAATATGTTTTAAAGAAATTTTCTGTTATATATTTTAATTCTTGTAAAGCTTTTTTTTCTTTTACTTTCGCGGATGAACTTGCTACAAAAATGAAATTTGCTTGCTTAATAATGCTAAAGCGTCTATCACTTAAATTAAAACTTGAAAGACCACCTTTCGAAATTTCCTCAGCAAAAGTATTTAAAGCGCTCATTAAAGCTCCAAATAGCTGAGATCTAACCGTCTCATCATAAGTTCTATTAAAAACGACTATCCCAGTTTCCGTAAGAATCCAAATATCTTGTAATATTCTTGCCAAGAATTATCCCACTATAAAAATATCGTTGTTTTATATTAATAAAAAGAAATATAAAAATTTATAATAATTTAAAAAATATATAATTATTTTTCCTTGATAAATATCTTTTTCATCCAGTTTGGTAAAATAAAGCCACCGTAAAAGCAAATTGCGCTTAAAATCAATATTATTCTAACTATAGGTAGAGTAATCTCATTTAATTCAAATGAGGAATCAAAAAAAGCCCCAAGAATGAATAGAAAAAAAGCTGCCAAGAGAAATTTTCCTTTTAGTTTATGTTCTGGATTATCAGATTTAAAGAGCATCCTACTGA
>JAEOTJ010000233.1 GCA_016839905.1 Promethearchaeota archaeon
AAGGGGAGCATACGCACCAGAAGCCCTTGGTTCTAAAATAGCGAAGAAAATGTATAGAAAAATACTCTTTGGATTTGTTTCTCACTATTTAAAAGAAAGAAAAAGAGTAAAAAGGAAATAAATAGAAATAAAGAGAATTTTTTTTAAAAATAAAAAATTGAAAATTATTGGAATTCTTTACTTAAATTTTAATATATTATTCAAATCTCTGTTATCCATCGCGTGTTATAGGTCTTCTTTATACATATTTAAACCAATCATTAAAAGAAATAATAAGATAATAATGAAGGTTAACCATTCAAAAATTGTCGCAATTGGTCTGTAAGCAAATAACAAGGATAAATAAGTTAAGCAAAACACAAAATCCATAATAGCAATTATTGTAAGACGCTTACAATAAGAAGGGTGATTTCTTAAACCGACAATGACAAGTAATATTACCAATTCTATACATAAGAAATTCATTAAACTCCAGAAAATATGTTGCGTAGAAGCTGTATCCACTGGAAAAATTGCTATCATTACCATCGAGAAACTATTGAATAATCCAATTATTTGAATAGTTATTATGTTTTTTTTATAGATGGTTGAGATTCATACCATTTTTTTTGGGCAATAATAAATGGAATTAAAGCGATGTTCATTAAAATTAGGGATATACTGAATAGAAACCAACCATTAGGATTTTTTATGGTATTTCCTAAGGCAGAAACCGTGTGTTGAAAGGGTGAATATCCAGGATATAAAAAGGCAGCAGGGATTAAAAGGGCATAATAAAAGATATTCGTTAATATCACAGAGATAAGATATAGGGGTATTCTTTTTATCGTTTTATTCATTTTTTTTAATCTCTTCCAGTAATGTTCCCATTGAAATTAATATATATTTTCTAAAATTTGGCGCATCCAGAATTACTTCCTAAAAATAGTTCTGATTTAAAAAAGTTTTTGAAAGGGAAGGTGATAATGCAATTGATGACAACGATCACGATAATGGAGCGCCAGCGATTCCCTTTGGCAGTTATTATCTGCTCTTTACTAGTATTATCATCATATCCCTGATTATAATCTATAAGCGAAAATGGATTTTTAAATAAATTCTAATTTTTTTTTTTTTCCCACTTTCATCCCAAATCCATTAAAACGAAACCATATGGAATGCAGATATTAAAGAATTTCTTGATTTTATTTTAAAAACTATTCAAACATAAAATAGCTCTCGAAAAGAAAAAGAAAATAAAAAAGGAAATAAAATTTATAAATGATTTTTTGTATGAATGGTTTTTCGTCTTTTTATTAGGACAAGCTCAACTATAGCAATGGCCGCAAATACTAAATAATAATTTCCGAAAGGAATTACCAAAGAAAACTCATCGTCGTCATCGTCATCGCCTTTATCTTTTAATTTTTTATCATCTGGTATTGGTCTATCATGATGGAATAAATATAACGTCTCAAATTGATCTGACACTATAAAATGATCTCCCCATCCAGAAATTGCGATATCTTGAATTTCACTAAGTCCAGACCACTCCTCTGATTTTGGATTTGTTATAGAGTTATTAAGAAGATATACACTAGCCCCAGACCACGTTCCACCAACACAATATGTACCATCTGCATTAATATCACCACAGCAATAATCATCAGTTGTAGGAAAACTCCACATCGCCATCTTCGGTACAGCTGAAAATGAGTTATTGAAATAGTCCATATAATCTCTATTAGTGACTAAGATATTTTTGCCATCTGATGATATAGCTAAATCTTCAATTATAGTAGGGGCATTATATGTCCACATTGCTATTCCATCAAAATCGGTAGTGTTAAAAAAGTCTACTACATTGGAACTATCAACCGCTACAGCAAAATTCCCATTATCAGAAATAGCAACAAATTTGCCAAGACCAACTGTATCATATGTCCACATAGTAATACCTTGGTCATAATCCGTTGTATTAAACATATGAACATCAGCATTATCATCACTTGCTATTACATGACTTCCATCTCCGGAAATTGCCAAATCATAGATGGGAGTTCCAGCATTATAGAACCATTCTACTTGTCCACTCTTATTGAGCAAAAAAATATATGTATTGTTCTTAGTAATTATAAAATCTCCAGTGAGAGAAATATCAACGCAATCAACACTACTACCGCACTGAAATACCCATAATGCTGTTTTAGGGGTTTCTTTTAAATTATCTAATAAAATTACATGAGTGCCATTACATACTACGATATATTTTCCATCCCCCGATATAGCTACATCTTGAATATATGCTGAGCTTTCATATATCCAGACTGTAGCATTACTATCTTTATTAAATAATGTCACATTAGGATTATTATACCATCTAGCTACAATAAAATTTCCATCTAAAGATATTTCTACATATGCATCACTGCCCACAGTAGTATTTTTCCATTTCCATTTTTGGGTGACGGTATAGCCGCTTGTTTTTGGTACTGGTAGTTCATTTGTTAAATCGTCATCTTGAATAGAGAGATTTTCTTGAATGATCCCAATAGAACAGACTGAAATAAGCAATAGTAACAAAAAGACGTTTAAAATTTTAGTTATTTTTTTTATCATTGTTTATTCATTTTACAGGTTAAATTTATGTATATTAAATATTTATTCATTAAATTATATATATTTTTGATTATTAGTAATTTTCAAATTTCTCTGATATGAGATTCAACCATATTGGCAATTAGACACACGAATTATCCTGTAGAATGCCTCCAATTCCATCCCGAATCCATCAAAATGAAGCCCTATGGCATAGAGATCCTAAAAAATTTTATAGAATTATATGTTAAAGAATATAAGAAATTATAAAAGTTAGAATGATTATATAGATAATGAGAAAAGATGACTTCAAATCTTAAGGAAGAAATTATAGACCTAATAAGAAAATTACCAGAAGATACTACAATTGATGATATCATGTACCATCTATATGTTAAGAAAAAGATTCTTGCAGGTCTGAAAGATATTGAGCATGGTAGAGTAGTTCCTCATAAAGCAGTTATGAAGAAAGCTAAAGAGCGATTAGAACAATGGTTGAAATAGAATGGGCAACTACAGCTCAAAATGATCTGAATGATATTATAGATTATATTGCTCAAGATTCCCTTGAATTTGCTGTTTCATTTTACGATCAGGTAAAAGAGAAATTAGAAAATCTAAATGAATTTCCGAATATGGGAAGAAAAGTCCCAGAACTTGATGATCCCAATATTCGAGAATTGATTTTTAGAAATTATCGCCTTATTTATCAGAATTTAGGAGACAAGATTCAGATTGTTAGAATAATTCATGGTTCAAGGATTTTGGAAATTTAAACTTTATAATAGTAACACTAATTCCATCCCGAATCCATCAAAATGAAGCCCCACGGGATGCAAATATTAAAAAATTTCTTGGAAACAATATTTTTGTAGCTTATCTATTATTATTTTTAAATTATTAAATAATAAATTCGGCTCTTTTAGAGTTTTAATTATAGAATGAGATTGAATAAAAAATAAAAAAAAAATTATATCATTAAAGTTCTACTTGAAAATATTAATTCTTTCAAGTATTTTACCAACTTCCGCAGGGTAATGTTTTGAGTACTTCATTAACCTTTCCAAGGAAATTACATGCTTATACTTCGATACTTCAACGAGAATCTTTCCTTCTCTAACATGATTACAATTATAAAGATAGATAAAATCTAAAATGGTTTTTTCTAAGTTAGAATACCGAAATATTCCATGGTCCTTAACACCAAAATTTAAGAGCTCCTTTTTAAAAACCAAAAATGAGAACTTATCTCCGTTTATTATAAGGGGTTTTTTTACCGATATTCGATCGTTTATTATGTAATCAATACTCGTATCGTTTTTAAAAAATACATCGTTATTCTCGCTTAACTCGAATGTTAATGCTGTATGCAGCCCAAAATACCAGTTTTTAGCGTTTTTGAGCTCAAGTGCCTTCGCGATAAGTTCATGTTGTGAATATTTTAATTCTTTTTTGTTAAATTCATCAATATCTTTAACATAAAACATGTTGTTAAGAATTTTTAAAATATATCCTTGAGATGTAAGGTAATTTATTACCTTCCCAACTTCGTAATACTTCTTATTACTATACCCTTGAATGGTTTTTGTGGTAATAATTTCTTCCTCTTCACTTCTTATATCATATAATATTTGATTCATTGACATTGATTTCTACGCTCATTTTTTTTTTTCTATTACTCAATTACTAGTTCTTTAATCATCTTTCTTGAATTTGTTGTATCCAATAGCTTGAGAGAATTATCTGTATTCAATACATCTGCCCAGATAATTGCTTGATTAAAATTACCATCCCCTGAATTTTCTACAAGAAAATTATTCCATATTTTATTATCAATAGGTGGTACAACTATGATACCAATATTTCTATCAATTTTTCCATGAAGATTATCTCTCAAATTTTTCCCTATTGATGGTTCAAAACCAAAAAGTGATATAAAGATAACCTGTGGAATTACCTTAGAATATTGTTTAAGCTCTTTTTTATGCAATAACTCAGTGTATTTCTTCACTTCACCAGTGATCTTAAGAAATTGCATAAATTTTAAGGGATGCAATTTCTTAATTGTGAAGATAAAGGTTATTTTAAGATAATAATTCTCTTTTTCTACAACATCAGAATATTGATCTTCGATTTTACCCTTATGTTTTTGCTGATAATATGCTGAACTCATAGAAACGGGAGGATATTTTTGTTCCACTTCTTCACTCACAATTAAATCCGCAATCCTTTGTTGAACTGCATTATTGAATGCAAAATTGTGATTTCTGACCGTAATAATAGAATTTTTATTCAATTTAACAATATTACTCTCGATTAAATCTATGTAAGGGTTATATATTCTCTGCCATACTTCCAATGGACCTTCTACATCTAATAAAGAGAAGGGATAATCTCTCAAAAAATCAGAATTACCTTCTTTTTGTATTGTCATTTATTTTACGCCTCAATTTTTTTTAGATTGTTTTAATGTCAATTTTTTTTTTTAAGTAATTATTTTACTTACTTTATCAGGATTTTCTAAGATATTTCTCATTTCTATTAAATGTCCCAGCTCTTCAAAGTCCCTATTAATTTCTTTCATTACCTTTTTTTTTTCATATTTTCCTTAATTTTTAATATTATTTTCAAGTTATCTCATCTCAGTTTTTTTGATTTTTAATAAAATATTAGGTCAGGGGAACAGAAGATTTTGGGTTAATTCTATAGGAGTTGTTCCATCCCCACTGTTTATTTATTTTAATACTAAATGGTTATTAAATTTCTAAAAACACCAGTAAATTAAATCTCATAATCTCTTCAGCTACAGAGTATTGTTATTAAAAGATATTTGGTTATATTCGTTATCAATAACTAATAAAAATGACAACGATACAAGAGAAATGATTTAAAAATAAATCTTAAACTTAATAAAGTTAAGGATTATACTTCTTTTTTTGTGTCTGTAATACTAATAATAATACAGATATTTATATTTAATGCTAAATATTTCAAATTTCTTAAAACTTTATAGATATAATATTTTTTTTTATCAAAATCTTAGAACTGAAATTATTTTAAGTTTCTCTTCTTAAAATTCCCAATTTCTTAGAGACCTTTTTTTTTTTTATATTTTTTTCAGTTTGGAGGGATATTTAGGAGAGAAAGCACTCCGATATAAGAAAAAATCAATTGGAGGTATTCAATTCCCCCCCGAATCTATAAGAATGAAGCCCCATGGAATTCAGATATTAAATAATTTCTTAGAATTATAGTATTGGAAAAATTAGCTAATTTAATACCAAATAAAAAAAAGAGTTTTTGAATTATCTTAAGTGATTTATTAAAATTTAATAGAAATAAACTTTCTTAAGGTGTAATAGATAATTTATAAAATATTTATAATTATGAAAGACCAAAGCTTATAATAGTAATATGAATGAAAATAAATCTATTAATCATTTCAAATTTTACATATTCCTTATTATAGCTAATTATATTCATAATTCATTTTCCTTTTTCTATAGAGGGTATAATAATTAGTTAAATATTTACGTTGAAGCGAACGAGAAATTATACACTGGGAAATATGGTAAAAAATACTCACCAGCTTGGGCATCTATTGGGATTGGAATGGGACTATTAATATATGGAATTATTTGGATGATAATATGGACTTCTTTTGGCTTTGGTTTAATGCCCTACATTAGAAATAAATTATTATTTAAACGTTTGATAGGCAGTAATAATGAAATCCCATAGAATGCAAATCCTCAAAAATTTCTTAGTATTATAAGTATTTATATTTTTAATAAAGAAAATTTAGATAAATTATTGCGAATAGATGGAATGACAACGTCTAAATTTATTTAATCTCCCGTATTCTAAGATAAAATGCTCCGCAAAAGAATATTATAGATGAAGCTATTAGTATATATAACCAAGCACCCCAAAGTTTTAAATCTTTAGGAGTACTAAAATTAAGATGCATTGGTAATAAACCCTCTGCTATTTTTTTAAGATTAGTTTGTGGGATCAGAGGACTATTATATAGAAATAAAAGGCTCAAGAGCAAAAGGTCAAAGACCGTAAGTAATAGCCCTAAAACAAAACTCCGATTTCCAATCATTCCAACAAGGAGGAATAACCCAGAATATATTAATGAAGCAGGAATGAGAAAAATAGCAATACGACCGAAGACGTGAAGATTCTCTGTGATGTTAAAGAACATTCCTTGTGCTGCAAATGCGTGAAAATATATAAAATAGATGAAATATATAATGATATTTATACTATACACAAAAATAGTTATAACAATCCATCTAGAAAGCCAATATGTTTCACGTTTAATTGGTCTTACGAGATACATCTCTATGGAATGGTCTGAAATCTCATCTGCACTTAAAGGTAAGCTTATCAATAAACATCCAAAAATAAAAATAAACGGAAATAATTCTCTAAAAAGTACACCCAAGAATGCATCTACTGGATGTTTAAAGCTTGCATCTAAACCCTCAATAAGAAGATACACAATCAGGTTTATAAATGACAGAGCTAAGTAAATCATCCACTTTTTACTGTAGAATATTACCTTAAATCCTATTTTAATACTTGTAGTTAATTTAGGTTGTTGTGCAATTAACATCTCCTTTACGGATTTTACCCTCAGAATATCTTCAATATATTCATTTGAATTGATTTCTTGTTTACTCATTTTATCACCTTTTTCATCATCCTATTGTTAATGATTTATATAAACTTTGAAGGCCCTCATCAGTAGCTTTAATTTCATTTATCTGAATCTCATTCTCAACAACGAGATCGGTAACTAATTGATAAAATTCTCTTGGATTACGTGTTAATACAATGAGTTGTTTTTCATTTGAACGTGGATCCTTTTGAAAATTGATTTGGGAAACTATAGACTCATTTGCATTATCAATTAACAGCGTAGATAATTTCTTTGTATCTTTTACTGTAATCTGTATAGAGTGTGGTTGGTCTTCAATCATTTCGCGAATACGAATGGGAGATCCTTGAGCGATAGTCCTTCCCTTATATAGAAGAATGACTTTTTCAGCAATTTTTTCCATCTCAAAAAGTATATGAGAAGAGATGAAAAAGGTAATATTGTAATCTTGCTTATATCTCTTGAACAAATCAAACATTCCGCGCCTTATTACAGGATCAAGTCCATTGAATGGCTCATCAGCAATTATTAATGCAGGTTTATGTACTAATGCTTGTCCTATCTTTATACGCTGTTTCATCCCCTTACTGAATTGTACTATTCGTTTATTTGCAACTTCATTAAGTTCGATTTCTTCTAAGACTTGGTCAGCCCGTTGAGTTGCCTCATCTTTCGGAAGGTGAAATTGACCCAAGATCCTTAAATATTCTCGAGCTTTCATCCATTTAGGAAAAGGATCCTCTTCAGGAACATATCCAATTAAATGCTTTAAAACTGAAATATTGAAAGGATTCTTTCCAAATAATTGTACTCTGCCTTTATTTGGTCTGAGTAATCCTAAAATTATCTTGATTGCTGTTGTTTTCCCTGCTCCATTTGGCCCTAAGAAACCTGTAATTAAACCTTTTTCAATTGAGAAACTTGTATCACTAATGGCAACTACTTCCCCGAAAGCTTTAGAAACATTTTCTAATTTAGCAATTAAATTAAATTTATTGGTATCATTATTCATTATAATTCCTCCGTTGTCATTTTATGAATTCTAATTGCGAGATATAAGGACAAGACAATTATTATTAGAAAAGCTATAATTAATACATGCCAATATTCGAGGCCTTTCCCATTATCAAGATGAAGAAGTATGATATTTTCAGGATTTAAATCTGTCGGAGCATAGATTCCTAAACTAAAATCCCCTAAACAAACATAAGCTAATAATTCAAGAAAGTTTGAAGGTGAGACTAATAGGAGAAACTCATTATCAAGGTTTTCTGCTGCAACACTTAAACCAATGATTGAACCAAAGAGGAAAACCAAGAAAAATACAAGTGCGGCATAACTTCGCTTTTCTACTGAAATAGAAAGTGCGAGAATGAAGAGCCCTAAGATCATTGATGTTAATAGAGAGTAACTTATTATTCCTCCATAGAAATCTAAATATTCTAAATGATTTTCACCTAATGCTTGGATATATAATACGCCCATTGCTAATAATGGTAACATTAAAAAAATGTTTATGTAAATTAGAATAGCACCTATCTTTCCAATAACATATTCTCTTTTTTGTAAGCGAGATAAATATAATTCAATTACCTTTCCAAATTTATCATCCGCAAAAAACGCAGATCCCCCAATTCCAAAAACAGCAATTAGTAATACTCCAATATTGACATTTATATTAAATGAGGTTCCCTCAGAGCTTGAAAGAATAAAGGTTTCCCCCAGGCTTAAATAACTCGCAATAAATCCATTTAAAGCATCACGCATAAAACCGCCATCTCCTAATTCAGCTATCCCCGAAGCCAGCATTATAGTAAGAAAATTCAACATTAATATCATTATCATTAATATTTTCCCAAACTTGCTTTTCCTCCAGGTTGAAGTCACTTCAAACCGAATAAGATATAAAATTCGTTTCCATCGGGGTTCTAATTCGCCTTCAAATGAACGATAACTAAATTTTTGAAGATAATCAGTCGAATTAGATATTATTTGCTCTTCTGTCATTATTTTACCCTTCCAATATTATTTGATACCACATTGAGAAATACATCTTCTAAAGACTGGTGATAGGCTGTTAACATTCTAATATTCATACCATTATCACGGGCAATTTTAAATATATTAAGATAATTATTTTTATCTTCTTGTTCGATATTAAGAGATATAGTTTCAGCTACGTTTGTTACTTCATAGTGTCTCGCTTCTAATAGCTTTGCAAATCTAATATAATCTCCGCTAACCCTAACTTGAAGATTAATAATCTTACTCTCTTGCTGGAGGATTTTATTTAAATTTCCTTGAATAACCATTTTCCCTTGATTCATTACAACAACATTATCAGCTGTCCTTTCGATATCTGGTAATAGATGAGTTGAGATTAAAATATTTTTACCATGTTTCTTCCCAAGATCTGATATTAAATCAAGCATCTGTTCATGAGATTCAGGATCGCAGCCTGCTGTAGGTTCGTCAAGGATTAAAAGAAGTGGGTCATGAACTAGGGCTGTAGCTAGTTTCACTTTTTGCATCATTCCCTGTGAGAATGTATTCATATCCCTGTATCGTGCTTCATCTAACCCTACATAATGTAATGTATCAAAAGTTCTCTGTTTCGCAGAACTGCGAGATAGGCCAGCCATCATACACATATGTGTAACATATCGCATTGCAGTCGTATTAAGCATCTTAGTATCAACTTCAGGTTGATAACCAATCTTATCTCTAACAGCTAAAATCTCCTTTGGGAGCTCATAATCTAAGAATTTTATTGTACCCCCTTGAAATGGATGAATTCCAAGGAGGACCCTTAGAAAAGTGGTCTTACCTGCTCCATTAGGTCCCAATAATCCTGTTACACCGCTCGGAATTATGCAGGAAAAGTCATCAAGAGCGAGAAATGATCCATATGTCTTAATTACATCTTTAGCAATAATGATCTCTTGCATAAGACTCAATCCTATTTTACTTTCAGTAATAATCTTCAATATTGGTTTAAAAATATATATAGGATCAAGAGTCCGATATTTAAATTTTTTCTTACTATAATTTTGATTTATAAGCAATACCCCATAGAAAGTCTTCAATTTCATCCCAAATCGATCAAAATGAAGCCCCATAGTATGCAGATATTAAAAGATTTCTTTTAGCTTAACACATAATATATTAGAAAATTTATTGGAGATCTTTTATTTTTTTTATTAATTCTTCATTTTTTTGTCCAAACACGCGTAAATATGTCTCTTTCTCTTGATCCATATCAAATTTTGAAGTTATTCCACGATTTTTTAATTCTTCAAATAAATCCCATAGTGAAGCACCAGAAATATTTGCTGCTCTCTCTAATGTATCACCTTTTTGATATAAATCAATAGCAACTTCTATTTTTTGCAATTCAATTCCAGTATCAATTATTTTCCGAACTATAGTAGCTCTATCAACTCCAAGTAATTCAGCAATCCTATCAAGTTCATCAATCGTTTCTTTTTTCATTCTTACGGATAAATTTGTCATTTTTTATTCTAACAACTCTTTCATTTTTTTAACAAAATAGACTTCCTCATAAGAAGGGCTTGCATATTTAACCCATTTTATTAAGTAATCTTCAAATTTTGTGTTATCAATTAATTTATTTTGATATGCTTCTAAAATCGATATAGGTATTTTCTTTACATCCAAATTATAACTTTCAGCAATTCTCTTTGCTTTTTTATCCTCCATCATGCATGGACACTTATTATTTATAGAATTATGAATAACTTCAGTTTCACCTAAACCTAATTTTAAATCCATTAATTTCTCCTCAACTTTATGGATAGTTATTTTTTTATCTTTTACTAGTTTCTCTCCAATAATCGCTTCTTGTTTTCCTTTATTTTTACCATTAATGATTACTTCTTGGTAAATAGCTTCAGTAATAATTAAATCTTGGTATAAATCATTTAATACTTCAATAAAATCCATTTTTAAGGAGATTATCAAAGAGGAAGCATCTATTTTTATCATCTAAATATTAAATGTGTGACAAAATATTTAAATGTATTCATAAAAATAATTTAATATTTTTTTAAATCAGTCAATTTCATCCCGAATCCATCAAAATGAAGCCCCATCGCATTCAAGTATTGAAGAACTTCTTAGAATTATAAATAGATGAAGTTAAAAGAAGCTCACTATTACGAAATTCTGGAATAGAAGAGTTTATATTTTCAAAGGAAAATATAATATTATTACATTCTAATTAGGGTGTTAAAAATCAATTTTAAAGTCGTGATTTTTGGTGAAGCAGGAGTAGGCAAGACCTCAATGATAAATAGTTATCTAAGCGGGTTATTTATAGAAGTCTACCAAATAACTGTCGGAGCAGATATCGCCGAAAAAAAGCTAGAAATCGATAGAGAGTCAGTCTCACTTCAAATCGTTGATCTCGGAGGGGATGAGAGATTTAAATTATATTTACATACGCTCCGTAAAATAGCTAAGGAATCAAACGGAGGGATTTTTATGTATGATATTACCCGATATAATTCCTTGGAAGGATTTGATGAATGGTTGTTAATGTTTAACCAGAGCTCAAGTTCTGAGAATCATAAGATACCAGTAATAATGGTTGGCGGCAAAGCAGATCTTGAGGAAAAGAGAGCGATTAAGAGGGAGGACGCAGATGACTTAGCCAATAAGCGAGGTCTAGCGGGACATTACGAGTGTTCTGCGAAAACTGGAGAACATATTGAAAAAATATTCGATATACTCATCCGTGCAATGATCAGAAGTACAAATTTGGATTAGATACATTTTATTTAAAAAAATTTCCCGTAGAAGGACTTCAATTCCATCCAGAATCGATAAAAATGAAACCTCTTGGAATGAAAATTCTAAAAAATTTCTTAGATTTATAGACGCTTTGAAAGAGAGATTCTATCAACAATTCCAAATTCTATTTTAACCAGAATATTTTATTATTTCAATAGTAATTCTATTTTATTCGGTAATTGGTCCGGAGGAGGTGTTATCAATTTCATCCTTTTTCAAGAAATAAAGTATAATCATTGATAACTCAACAAGTCCTTTACCTTTATCACTTAACTCATAAAAAACAGATACCGGACGAGTGTTTTGTACTGTCCGAGTTACCAATCCCATTCTTTGGAGCTGTTTTAAACTGTTTGATAATGTTCGAGATGAAATTTTTTCAATATGGCGCATTAAATCATTAAAAATAAGACCATTATGAATTTCTAGTTCGAATAATATATCTGTATTCCATTTTCTTGTTGCCATCTTTATAATATCCAGAATAAAATTTATTTCTTGAACCCTTCTTTTATCATCATGTAAAGTTTCTTTAAAATGTGTATTTATAGCATTTCTTATTATTTTTCTCGAATCTGTAATTATTTTCTTTATTGGTTCAAATTCTTTTTGATTAAAGAACTCCATTTTATATCTTATCCTTTTTTTTTTCTCTATACCAATTTAAAAAAGTAAAGTAATTGTAGAAAACTATACTGATTCCTTTATATTATTATTATATTGTTATTATATATATCTGAATTAAAATCAAATTAGTAATTTCTAATTTAAATAAAATTTTTAGAGCATTAAAGGGATATAAAGATATGCCATTAATTAATTTAAACGATATAGATATGTACTATGAAGTTTCAGGCACAAATGGAATTCCTGTTGTTTTAATCCATGGAGTTACAATAAGTCATATCTTATGGGAGCTTCAAGTTCCTATTCTTGAACCACATTTTAAAGTCATTAATCTAGATTTAAGAAATCATGGGAACTCTTCAAAGTTAGATATGGAAATAACAATGGAATTATTAGCTGACGATGTTAAACAATTATTGGATAAGTTGGAAATAAAAGAAGCAATCATTATAGGTGAATCTATGGGTTGTTTTGTATCAATGGAATTTACTCTAAAATATCAAGAAATGACAAAAGGTCTTGTTTTGTCATGTGGCGCAAGAGCTTATAACGACGATATTGGTGCAAAATCGCTTTTAGATGGGTGGCTTTCGCATTTACAGAATGATATTGACCAATTTATTGAAAAAGATGGTTTAACAATTGCGTGTAAGAAATGTCGAGAGATTGAAGCTGCTAAAGGAATTTTTGAAGAGTATGAAAAAATGGTAAGATCTTATCCAAAATATTCTATGGATCGAGTTATTAAAGGCATTCAGAATTTTAATGTTAAAGACCGATTGAAAGAAATTGAATGCCCTACTTTAATCATACATGGTAAAAGAGATAGGGTAATTCCTAAGTTCTTTGCCGAAGAGGTCCATAGATTAATAAAAAATTCTGAATTATTCTTAATAGATGGGTGTCATTTCGCCCTCGTTCACGATTTTAACAAATTCAATCAAATCTTATTAGAATTTTTAAAAAAATTGAGTCTTTGTTAAAAAGGCTAGATATTTAATTCAATTATCAAAAAAAAAAGGTGATTAATAAAAATGAAAGATTTAAAAGGTAAAACTGCTGTTATAACTGGTGCTGCCAGCGGAATAGGCAGTTCTTTTGCAATCGAGTTAGCAAAAGAAGGAATGAACTTGAGCATTTCTGACATCAACATGGAAGGATTAGAAGAAACTAAAAAAGAAATAGAGAAATTAGGGGTAAAAGTAATCTCTTCAAAGTGTGATGTTACAAAATATCAAGATATGGAGAATTTAGCAAGAGAAGTTCATTCTGAATTGGGAGATGTAGATCTTTTAATAAACAATGCAGGGATCGTCCGTTATATTCTTTTAGAAGATATAGACTTAGATGATTTTAAACGTGTTTTGGATGTCAATTTATGGGGGATTGTTCACTCACTTAAAGCTTTTCTACCAAAAATGTTAGAAAGAAAATCGGGCCATATCGTTAATATAGGTTCAGGAGCAGGAATAATTGGAGCGGCGGAACCCCTCCCTTATGTGGCTTCTAAATTCTCGGTCGTAGGACTTTCAGAATCACTTTTTGGGCAATTATATTATCGAGGTATAAATGTATCCGTGGTCCTTCCTTCCTATATAAATACTGGCATATGGGATAATGCAAAAATTAAATTTCCTAAGAAACTCATTGAGAATGTGGGATTAGAGAAATTAGAAAAAATAAGTGAAATGATGTTACATAATTTCAAAATTAGTGGGAGTAATCCTAATAGAGTAGTACGAAAATACATTAAAGACATAAAAGATAACAAGTTATATATAACTGATACTAAAATGTATCTATCAGTACTTACAACAAAAGGTACACCTGAAAAATATGAAGAATTGTTAAAAACTTATCATAAAAGTAATATTGATTCAATGAGGGAATATTATTCCAAATTAGGAGTAAATTATGATGATTACTTTTAATAATATTATTCATATTAATAAATGATTTATTTTTTTTTATTGACGTTATGGAATTTATCTTATTTAATATAAATATTGATATCAATATAAGAGAGTTTTATTAGAAGATCTAGGCAGAGCTAAAGTAGGACCGATGCATAGTAAGGAATCTAAGGTATTTCATGATCAAGAAACGATTCTAAAAGGCGTCCCTAACCCCATATAGGTAATTAGGTATCATTCTCTATCTGCCAAATCCGATATTTTGCCTCAAGATTTAAAGATCAGTGCGACTGCAGATGATGGAACAATAATAGGAGTTCAACATAAACATTATCCGGTTGAAGGAGTTCAATTCCATCCCGAATCGATTAAAATGAAGCCCCATATCATGTAAATACTAAAAAATTTCTTGGATCTATAAATAATTCATTATTAGTAAGGCTTTAGAATAAATAATTATTTAAGGATTAGATTTAATTACTATTATAAGAAAATAAGGTTTATTAACTACCATGACAACTGAAAAGGAAAAAGAAATTACTAAAAATGATATTATATCTTCACAATTGCAAAAGAAATATTTAACAGCAGAGGAGATTAATGCTTTAATAGAGAAATATAAAAATGTAAAACCAGAGACTACTATCATTGGCAAGGAGACTTATGAACCCTTTTTAGCAGGCATTACAGACGATACTTGGATGAGTGTAGGAGACGAGATAAAAGAAGATTAAATTGATTTAAATTCTCTTAAGATTACCCAATTATTCTTCCACTTTTCGTCATACAGCTGTTTAGAAACCTTATATTTTTTGAAAAACTCTTTTTCTCCAAAAGTTCTAATCATCGAATTAATCATTGATTCATTTATATATGCATACAGGAGGAAATTATTATATATTGTTCTAGCATGACCATCTAAAAAAGATCTTAACATCACGCCAAAACCCAAACCATCCACATCCTTAGAAACACCTACTCTACTTATATATAATATTTGCGAATTAGCATACTCCTTAATAAAAGCTAAATCAAAAATCTTTTTCTTTAAGATTTCTTGTTTAAAATCATCAAATGACATTGGTCTCATTCGAGCTATTCCATATATTTTTTCATCCTTCCCAAAAATATAAGTAATGAACACACCCTTATCATTAGAATCTCGATCTTCTTTAACATATTCCTTAAGAGTCTTAGTTGGAGTATTAAATTCTCCTCTAATTGTTTGGAATGATCTATTTATATCATTTTCTGTTATTCTTCTAAGAAAGTAATTAGTGTGTTTATCTTTCATATAAAGGATTAATGAAGATTTATTATTTATTTTTTCTAAAATAGTAAATAGCAGTAATTTATTAATATTCTAATTTTTTAGAGAAGATGAAAATACAGAATATATAGGTAGAGCTAAAGTAGGACCGATGCATGGTAAGGAATCTAAGGTATTTCACGATCAAGAAACTATTTTTAAAAACATTCTAAATCCATTAGAAGTAATCCGTTATCATTCTCTAGCTGCAAAAGGAGAGATTTTACCTAAGCAACTTAAGATATCTGCTACAGCTGATGATGGAACGATCATAGCAATCCGACAAAAGGAATTTCCAGTAGAAGGCCTTCAATTCCATCCAGAATCCATCAAAATGAAGCTCCATAGAATGCAGATATTAAAAAATTTCTTAGAATTATAAATATAAGAATTTACATAAAAATATTCATTATTTATATTAATATAGAGAAATATTATCATTTCTTTAGGAATTATTAACATTCATATTATGAATTCAATAGCAATCACAGGTGCCCAAGGATTTATCGGGAGTGCTTTATGTAGGATTCTAGTTGAAAGAGGAAATATAGATAACATCTTAGCATTAGATTTAAAAAAGACAGGAATTAAAAATGTTGATGAAAGAATTATCAATATTTATGAAGAAGATTCATTAGTAGATACTTTAAAAGAAGTAGATCTGGTAGTAAATCTAGTGGCACCTTATTTTCGTCACGGAACTATAGTAGCTGACGCTGCTTTCAAAGCAGGGATTCATTACACCGATGCATGTGCGGATGTTGGAATAACAGAAACATTACTCTCAAAAAGCCAAAAATGGAAAGATTCTGGATTAACGTTAATAACTGGTCTAGGAGCATCTCCAGGTTTATCAAATCTATTAGTGGCTAAATTAGCTTCTAAATTTGATAAATTACTTGAAGCACATATATCTTGGGTTACTGGAATTAGAAATATACAAACAGCAAAAATAGTGGAAGGCATAGGAACTTTAATAAATTTTATTAAAGAAGAGTTTGGTGAGATACCTACATTTAAAGATGGAAAAATGAGTAAAGTTATAGGTTTTAAGGATGGAGCTGAAACAATATATCTTGATAAAATTCCTTGCTTAGTTTATCATTCGGGTCATAGTGAACCTATAACAATACCCCGATACTTTTCAGAAATTCGTTCAGCTTCTTGTAAAGGAAATATAGTCCCTTTTGGAATAAGTCAAGTAATTCGAGAAGCATTAGAGAAAGGATTAGATTTAGAAAAAATAATAATGGATAGTACTAAAACTACCACTCCTTATAAACATATTCTGTCTATACTTGGAAAAGATTTAGATATAAGTAAGATCAATCACGAATCTGGTAATTTTTCTGGAGGTCTTCAAGTAAAAGTCGTAGGAATAAAAAAAGGTAAAGAGAGAACAAAGAAAAAGACGCTTACAGGAAAAGGGTTTAATCCGGAATGTTTCGATATGGCTATGGATACTTCTATACCTATCGCAGTCCTCTCAGAGGGGATTATCTCAGAAAAAATAAAGAAAAGGGGAGCATACGCACCAGAAGCCCTTGGTTCTAAAATAGCGAAGAAAATGTATAGAAAAATACTCTTTGGATTTGTTTCTCACTATTTAAAAGAAAGAAAAAGAGTAAAAAGGAAATAAATAGAA
>JAEOTJ010000234.1 GCA_016839905.1 Promethearchaeota archaeon
CCCGTAGTCCCTACGGTATGGATGAATTTGGTTATCATTCATCTAAATATAGATAAGGGAATGAGTCTTAAAAAGTAAGAAAGGGTGGGGAATTATTGATTTGTGCAAAATTCATCCCCCTCCTAAAGCTAAAGGAGGGAGTTTTCTTTAGCTTTATTGATAAATAGATCTTACATATTATTCCCTTGATTTCATTTTTTTTACATTAATTATTCTCAAATAAATACTATATAAAAAAAATGGTGTTAGAAAGATGAAGAATATATGTATTCTAGACATAACAGAATCTAAAGCTATTATAATGATTTCTGAAGGATTAATTAATTTAAAATGAATTGGAATAAAAAGTAGATATAAATAAGCTGCAGCCGTAAAAATTATTAAAAAAAAATCTGCTTTAATTGTCCAAAGAACCATTACAATGAAAAAAATAAAAATTATTCCTTGCTCTAAGTTCATGATTAATTTAAGCACAATCAAAGATATATCTATAATTTTAAAAATAAAAAAAAAAAAATTTTAAATTCTATTCTTCTTTCTACGTACAATTACTATATATATAACAATCCCCACACCCGCAGCTATTCCTATGGCCATAAATATTAATAATTCGATTCCGAGTAAATCGAGTTTATCATCGTCTTCTATTAATTCAATAGAAGCGACAACAAATCCATTGCTTTTTAATTCTGCCAAAGAAAGGACTCCATCAGTATTATAATTAATAGAAATAGAGATCGCATTAGGATTTGAGTTAACAGGTATATTTAAGTTAAATTCAGTGATATCGGTATCATAATTATTTGCTATCAATAATAGATTATAGGTATTGAATCCTGCAGCAAAAGAAAATGCATAATATGGATCCGATTGAGTTTCGGGGTTTGCTATAAAATTACGTGGAAACCCATAATAATTATACGCCGAATTATATATTTCTACAAGATCCACCTTATTTATACCCATCGAAATAATGACGTTAATTGGTGTTACCATCATTCCGTATGGAAAAGCATCTATTAATGCAGTTGAATAACTTAACCCGTAAGATTCCATCATATCTAAATATTCAGTACTAAAATCTATTTCTTCCCCAATATCATTTACCTCTAATTGCAAATAGGTTTTTTCAGGATAAATAGGATAATTCTCTAATCCCTCCTTAAAATTATCCCACATTTCCACGATATTCGTCCATATTGGCATTAATTTTGATGAATAATAAGTTATAATCTCTTGAATTGTCATATTGTCCCAATTATCAGGTAATGCATATGAATAGTAACCATTAATTATGAAAATTGTTTGGTCAAGAAGAAAATTTAGAAAATCCGTTGCATTAGCAACATATTGAGGTGCTATTGAAGAATTTATCATTAACGCAAAATTATCAATAATTTCAGACATATTTTTCTGAAAAATACCTTTTTCAACTGTTTCATTTATTAATAACATCAATTCATCAAAAAAGGCAGTTACATTTTTACCCGCTAAATCTGGATGTAAGGTCAAATTGATATAGATTTCTGCATAAATTGTTAGGACCATCGGAAGAATATCGAGACTATTTTGGACATCTTGTCTAAAAATATCTTCAAGATCCCCGAGATCTGGAAGCTGGGCAATAATATCATCAATTGTATTGGTTATTTCAGTTGTATTTATAAAAAGATCAAGAGAAACATTATAAATTACTTGTTCAAAAACATCTGCGAGATTCCAATTTCCCCAACCTTCAGGCAAATTCGGATCGATATCTGATATAATTTCTTCTTTAAATGTACTATAATTTAAACTAATCCAATCTCCTGCGATTGAACCATTAACAATGGTAGTCTCATTTAATACTTCAATATAATATAAAAAGGTATTACGGATTACATCATAAAGAGATGAGCTATTCCAGTCTGCGGGGAGTATAATATCACCAATAGCATAAAATGTTTCATTCATAATCTCTTTAATCTTTTTAATCTCGTAACCATCTAAATCTAACTGTGATAAGGAATCGTTTAGGTCATTTATGAAATAATCAGCATTATTAACTACCTCATCTCCTCCATCAATATCATATTTAATCTCCCATGTATAAACATCTCCCTCTTTTATACCTACATAACTAGGATTTTTCGCTGCGTAAGTTGAAGAAGTTAATGATGATATTAGTATATAGCTAGTTAGAAAGGCTAATAATATTATTTTTCTTTTCATTTGGTTTTTGCTCTTTTTTTTTTAAATTTCTAATTAATTGTATTAATTTTTGGTTACTTATAATACAGAATATGTTTATTTTTATACTTTTTTATTGCTAATTTTATAAAGGAAGGATCAATCATAAAATAGCCGTTTTTTTCATTTTTTACATCATCATCACCCAATTGTCAAAATCAGGTAATTCTGTTAATTTTAAATTGTTTATAAGAAAATAGCCTCTAATGGTGCGCTCTATTTGAATTTCATCCATCATATTTTATTAATTATTCTATTTTAATCTCTTTGAAAATTACTTCAGAATTAGATTCAATTTATTCTATTACTATGGACATTGTTGTTTTTTCTTCTCAATCACTTATATTCTTTTCTGACAAGAATTAATTATTTATTTACTAAATATATATTTTTTTATGAAATTTTTAAAGGATCTGTTATGTATTTAGCTCTAAATTTCTGAGTAGCGTTTTTAATGTAATTTAAAAATAAAAAAAATCTACCCTAACTTATAAGTTAGCTTTCCGCCAGAACTTTTTTTAATTGTTGATACTTTCACCTTTTGAGCATGGAACCTGACTTCTTTGTGATCCTTTACAAGGTACTCG
>JAEOTJ010000235.1 GCA_016839905.1 Promethearchaeota archaeon
ATTATAAGAAACTGTATTATTATTCGAAACATCTCCAAAGGAATAAAGTGCGATACCTCTTTCTCCTTTAATAATTGTATTAAAGCTTACAATATTATGATTAGCTTGGTATTCTAAAGAAATTCCTTGAGAATTATTATATAGATAATTATCTGAAATTGTATTATAAATACAAGGATTATTATTTCCAGGTATCCCCCCAGTCAGATATATACCACGTTCTCCATTAAAAGAACAGTTATTATAAGTAATGATATTCCAATCGCAATATTCATAAACAAGGATTCCGTATATTGAGTTTTTATTTACATCATTTCCCTTGATATTATTATAATCGCAATTACTAAATATATATATTCCATACAGGGTATTATCACTTATAGTATTTCCAATAATAGTATTATTATCAGAATTTGTTTGAACTGTTATTCCGTATTGAGTATTATTATTAGCTGTATTATTTATGATGTCAATATTATCACAATTATTAAAAAGAACTATTCCAGAACCAGAATTGTTATTACAGGTATTATTTATGATTTTAATGTCGTAGGAATCCTGTCGAATATGTATTCCCGCATTTGTGAAACTACACGTGTTATTAATAATAGTAAAATTGTAACAATCTCGGTAAAACTGAATCCCAGAATACCCATCCGTACAATTATTCCCAATTAGCTGGCCGTTAGATGCAAAAAGACATTTAATTCCGCCAATATAACTTGAAGGGGATGTATTAAAAATTGTACAATTTCTAATAATAAAATAGACCGTACTGTCGCGAACATATATCCCATTATTAATTCCTTCTGCGTCAATGATCACATCCTCAACCACATATGGATTTTCCCATGTCCCATTGCCCTTAAGCCATTGAATATACTCCACAGCTTCCTTCCATGTGAGTGCTCCTGCAGTTCCCCGGTCATTATCAAGAGTAAGAGAGGTACAAATTCCGTCGATTTTATTCATGATAAAAACGTTATTAGTCCCTTCATCTAATATATTGCCTACAATATTATTTTTAATTGTATTTCCAGCAATAATATTATCGTTACAACCATTACTATGGATTCTAACACCATAATTTTCATTTCCTTCAATTATATTCCCAGTTATATTATTATATTCACCATTTTCCCATATCTGAATTCCATTCACTTTATTATATGACATGTTATTATTCTTTACTATATTGTAATCAGAGTCTGACTGAAGATAGATTGCTCCATCAGAACCAGGACTCTGAAAGCACGCCTCATTATTTATTATAATATTTCTATCAGCACCTGAGAGGCGGATTCCAATATTATTATGATGATTACATGTATTATTAGCAATGATGTTGTCATGACTAGTAAGTACGTTTATTCCCGCAAAACCATTATTAAATATCGTATTATTGGCTAAAGTATTATTATGAGAGTACTGTCTAAGCACAACTCCAGAACCAGTATTATCAAATATTGTATTATTAAATATCGTGATATTGTAAGCATACTGCCCTACATATATACCCTGTGCGGTATTATTAAAAATTTTATTGTTCTCTATATTAGTATTATTGCAAATATCATCTTCCAGTCGAATACCATTATTCCCATTAAATGAGCAGGTGTTATTATGTATGATATTGTGATTACTATCAAGTAGGTGAATTCCATCTTGTGTATTATAATTCACTCTGTTCCCTGTGATATTATTATTATCACAATTTGTTTCAATGAAAATTCCATGAATGTCATTTGAATAACAAGTATTATTTATAACAGTGTTTCTGTTACTATTATCATAGATATATATTCCGTAATTTGTATTGTCATTAACAGTATTTCCCGATATAGTGTTTCCATCGCAATTGACCCTTACACCAATACCATTGTCTTGATTATTCGGACCAGTATTTTGGACAGTGTTTCCGATAATCTCATTATCATCACAATTACTCCATAAGTGTATACCACGATTTTCATTTTCATTTGCGGTATTTCCGATGATGATATTCCTATGACTATTTACTCGTATAAAAATCCCATAATCGCTATTATCGTTAGCTATATTTCCCAAAATGATGTTATCATGGCTACTAAAAGAAATCCGTATCCCATCCATAAAATTATCATTTGCGGTATTTCCTATTAATCTGTTATCGTCACATTCATTATTTAAAAAAATTCCTATTTTCTGATCAGAAGTAGCTTTATTACTAGCCCAACTTCCCGTTATATTATTTAAATCGCAATTATCATCTAAAAATATCCCATAATCTATGTTGTCATTTGCAGTGTTTCCCGAGATGATGTTATTATTGCACTGATCATCTAAAGATATCCCTCGATCTTGAACCGAGGTTGCGATATTACTTGCATTATTTCCTAAAATAATATTATAATCACATCGATCAAATATATTAATCCCATAATCATCGTTGTCATTGACGGTATTTCCCGTGATATTGTTATCATTACAATCTGTATATAATTGAATTCCATGCCTTTCGTTATTATTACATGTGTTTTCTATTATGGTATTGTTATCACAACCTTGCTCTAAAGTAATTCCATCATTTCCATTAGGATCATCTGAGTAGCTAAAATTATTTTTTGAAATAAAATTAAAATCGCAATTATTTTGTAATCTTAATCCATAATTATCATGACCGGTTCCATTATTCTCTGTTATGTTATTAAAACTACATCCATTCATTAATAAGATATTATTACTAGCGCTATTATAGAGATTATTCTTAATTATCGTTCCATTACTTGTATTCTCCAATTTTATATTCGAATCCCAATCACCACTACCCGCATTAAATACAGTGCAATTTCGAATTTCAAAATATTCATTTTTTGAATTTTCAATAAGAATTCCATTTCCTCCCAATGCATCAATCGTAATATTCTCTATGACATAAGGATCTCCCGATGATCCATTCCCTTTCCTACACCAGGGCTGTGTTCTAGCCCAGGTCCAATTATTTAAACTAGTATCATTAATAAAAATCGGATCCTCTGTATCATTATACCACGATCCTTTAGGCATCTCCTCAGTAAAATGAGGGTCCTCCTTATTTGAATTATCATAAGATATATACTCTCCCACATCAGACTCATTTAGAGGAGAAATTGAAGAAAATACCTGTAAAAACATAAAAAATGCAGAAAATACCATTAGAAAAGTTATAATCCTTCTTTTATTCAATATAATACACCATTAAATTCATTTCCTTAGATTTATAAAATATAAAACGACAATTATTATTAATATAAAAATTACTAATATTTAAGAATTTAAAAAGGCGTAAACTTTGTTAGAGAAGCAAGAATTTACTGTCTCCACAAGATTGGATTACAACACTTTAGAAGGGTTAAAGGAGTATGCGGCACAATATAAAAAATCAAAAAGTAAAGTACTGAGAAGAGCGGTATTAAATCATTTAAGAACCGCGAGGAAAGATGAGGATGCAATTTGCCCCATGATAACCATTCCTAAAAATGAATTTAAATTCATGCTAGACTTATTAAGCCCAGAACAAGTGGAAAAATATGCAGAAATATCCTATCAAAATGATTTGAACACGAGACAAGAAGAAATAAAGATTTTAGCAAGAAATGTTAAGACTGAGATAAAATTTTATCTACGTGGAATTATATATGGCTATGCAAATCACATCTTTGCTCATGACGGTCAGAACTGGTTAAAAAAGCATGAAATTAAATTTTATGGTAGATCTTATCAACTCGCAGGGATTCATGATTTAGGAATGAATTATTCTATTTATCTAAAAGCTCTGTTTAAAAAGATTAGCTTAGATTATTCTTATGTCTTAGTGAAGGAAATATTAAAAGAAGACCGATTCTATTTAGAATTTCAAAAAGATGAAAAAATTAAAAATATAAAAAAATAAAAAGAAGAATTATTTTTGATTTAAATATTCGTTCATCTCAACGAACGAGCTAGTTCTCATCATCGCAGCTTTAAGGAATTGGAATCCTATATCGTAAGTTGAGCCATCTCCGCCTATATGTATGACCCAAGGAATCTTACCATTCCCTATACCTTTCGTCTTAAGAATCTTTTTAGTTGTAGAAATTGCATCAGCTACAGTTGCCCCCGATTCGAAAAGATGATGTACCCAAGGGACCTTCCAAGAAGCTACATTATCTTTGGAGGTAGATACTTCTGCGCAGCTAGTGTTATTCACATAAATTATGTTCTTTCCTGCTACTGCAGATGCTGCGGTTGCCATTTGATTTAAAAACATTCCGGCACCACACCCAGGACATAATCCATGGCCCGGATGTAAATGTTGTTGAGGTTCTAAGCTTTTACGATTTACTTTATAAAAGTCAATGGGCTTTTCGGCTCCGAATTCTTTAATTAGGGTCTTTAATTTCTTGTTTCGTTGTTCGGTCATGTAAATTATTTCATCAATCTCTTTTTCCATGAATTTTGGCTTGAAAAGGTGTCTAAACTTCCCCATTGATTTCAAATATTCCTCGAATTTTTCCTTGTCTATATCTAATCCACGATAATATGAGAATGTCGGTATGCCATCTTTCACTCTTATCGTATAAAGAGGCCAATAACCACAATCCGTGGCGAGCTTTGATATCTTTAAAGCAACATCCGCCCCATGGCGCCACCCTCTCATACAAGATGCATATGATTGAATGAACGCAGACCCATTTGATTTCATTGCGTCGGCTATCTTGCCCATTGCATCTTGGGGATATGAGGGGTTGATAGTCCCCAAGAAAAGAGCCTTGGTCCCAAAAAATGACAGAGGAGTCACGAGGTCTTGTTTAATTCCTATTTTACCAGGAATCTTTTCGCCTGCGGGTCCTGTCGTGGTCGAGGCAAAGGGAGGGGTGGAACTGCTTTCCTGTATTCCCGTGTTCATAAATGCCTCATTATCATAATTAAGGAAGAGTACATTACTTTTTTCATCTCTAGCAAGGATGTCCTCAAAATTAATTACGTTTCTTTCTGGTTTTGACATTTAGATTTCCACCTCGTGAATTTTATTTTTGGTTTCCCTCACGCCTAGATACGTGTATAGTTGTCCTTTCATATCCGTTACTTTTTCCATCTTCTTTTTTGCAACGTCAAATTCATCTCTCGTAACATCACGGCCCCCTAAACCCACGATAAAGCTCCTAAATAAGGTTTTAAGAGGATATAGTGCGGTTGCTATGGATGTACTAAAGGGAGGTAATAAGTTATTCAATGAATCGCATTTTTCTAGGATGATTAACTTTTCTATATCATGTTCTTCCACGATTTTTTGTAATTCCAAATATGGAAAGGGCCGATAAGCTCGAACCTTGATCAGTCCAATGTCCTTGTTCTTTGTCATCCAGCTTATGATATTCCCACAAACCGAACCCATTGTTATGAAAGCTGTTTTTGAGGAGTTGTCCAGGTTGTAAGTCTCAATCAAGTTATATTCCCTGCCCGTAGCACTTTTAAATCGCTTAAAAACTTCATTCATTTGTCCTAGAACGGGTTTCTTATCTACATCCAATCTCATCCTGCCTTCCATGAAATATCCCGGAGTGACAATCCCGCCCCAGACTCCCGGTTTTGAAGCGTCTATCGAATGTCTTGGTTTTTTTGGAGTCAATTTTCGCACAGTTTCGTCCGGAATGAGGGTTAGATTTTGGACGGAATGACTAATAATGAATCCATCGTGAACAAACATCGTGGGGAATAGAGAGTCTTCAGCAATCATTACTGAAAGAATTGACGCGTCATAGGTTTCTTGTACATTCTCAGAAACAATTTTATTCCAACCATAATCAGCTAAATGGAACTCCCAATAATTCCATATGGATAAATTCGGCGAGTTGAAGGCGCGGGCACTAATCAACATCGTTAATGGAACTCTCCACCCAACCGGCATTGGTAAACCTTCAGTCATCAAGAGATATCCTTGAGAAGCTGTAGCCGTGAAAGTTCTTGCACCTGAAGCGCAAGCTGCAGTAGCATAACTCATCGCAGCTAATTCAGATTCTACATTTACAAATGCGGCTTTTAATCTTCCTTGATTGACGACATCAGATAAACCTTCAACAGATTGCGTTTGAGGAGTGATAGGAAAAGCACATATAACGTCAGGGTCAGTCTGAGTAACTCCCCCAGCAACGGCATAATTACCTATCATTGTCGTTTTGACAGGTTCCTTTATTTCTTTGAAAAATATTTTCATTGGTTCTATACTCATTGATTTAAGCACCTCCACTTTCTTCCGGCTCTGCACATGAGCCCGGACCTTGTTTTAATTTCTTACTTATCGCATCTACAGGACAGATATCAATACAATTTTGACATGCTTTACAATGCATAATATCAATACCAGCCATATGCCATAATCCATCGTCACCTTTTTCTCTTACTATAGCTAAGTCAGGACAGATATACCAACATTGAGCACAATCGTTGCATTTTTCCTTATCCCAGATAATATCCCATTCGCCCCAGGAACCTGTATTTACCTGATCACTACCTACTCGTACTACAGTCTCATCACAATACCATACACCAGCTATATCCATTTCCTGATATCCGGGCATTCCTAAATTAACTTGTTGCCAAGGAACTTTTGAATCTACCGAGAAATCTAGTTCTTCACCACTTTCATAAATACATGAATCTTGAATTGCTTGTTCAATTGCCTTAACATTTTTTCCAGCTATTTCACCCTTAAATCTTGCCATTATAGCATCAGATAAAGCTTCAAGGGAAAAAATACTTGAAATACGTATTAATGCACCAAGAATTATAGTGTTGGTGATGTTTCGACCTAAAATTTCCATTGCAATATTAGTTGCATCAATTGTAGCAATGTTTATATCTTTTCTCTTTATGATATCTTGAATTTGTAATTGATTCATATCAGTATTTACGATTAACCAACCCCCATGAGGGATTCCAGCGACTACATCAACTTCCCCTAATAAGGAAGGATCAAGCACGCTGACAAATTGGGGTGCATATACTTGCTCATTACTACGAACTAAATCTACATTAGAACTCAGCCTCACATAACTTTCAGTTGGACTACCCATCCGTTCAGCTCCAAATCGGGGTTGGCAAACACCATAACCATAAAAGGCTTCGACACATAAGTTAGATGCTGTGACTCCACCTTGCCCGCCTCTCGCATGGAACCGAAGGTTTATACAATTATCTTTTAAAACTTCTTTAATTTGCTCTGGAGTTAACATATTATTTCAATGTTTTATATTTTAATTTATTGAATTTTCAAGTACTCAAAAATTTATTAAATTTATTGAGTTTTTAATTTTAAATTTTATTTTTATTTAAAAAATCTTGATTAAATGTTATATTTTTTGTAGAAGAAATTAAAAAGATACAAATTATACATCTCACATAAGGAAGATTAGGAATCTATCGAAAAGAAAAATAATTTACAAATAACTTAACATTTTATCAAAATCTTTTAAATATTCGACAAATAGTTAAGCCTATCCATAAGTGGAGGTCTTTATTTTTACCCTTTAATATTTTTAAAGTCCAAAAACCATTTTCTTGTTGCTCAGAAATAAACCAATCAAGAGCCTTTTTAATTTGTGCATCTTTAGAAGAGAATTTTAGCGCAGAGAGAGAATCTAAAGCTGAGAGTAAATCAGTCCACCAGAAAGGAAAAGAGAATTTCAACCAATAACTTTTATCCCTTCGATCAGAATATTTATCATTTTGGAAAAAACGAGAGATTAATAATTTCCCCGCGATTTTAGCAGCCTCGTGTTTTTTATACTTCTCATGGGCGACAAATGGACGTAAAACCATCCCAGTTAAGAGGTGAGAGAAGGGTTTTGATTTAATTGGTTGAAGTACTATTGGAGAACTTACAATATCTAAATATTTTGCTTTATGAGTTCGAAGAGGAAATGCCCAACCCCCATCATCTTGCCTTGTAGATAATAACCATTCAAAGCTTTTCTCAATCCGGGGATCATTTACATATCCTGCCTTAATTAAGAGCTCTAATATTGCCGATGAGTAACTATGGGCATATTGAGTACCATATATCCCTCTAAAATCACCTTCCTCAGTTTGTTTTGAAAATAAAAAATCAGCAGCTTTTTCAATTAATGCATTTTTTTTATTGAATCCAAATTTTTCCACGAGGAATCCTAAATTTCGAAAGGTTTCAAGTTGATTATAATCTTCCGGCGTGCTTTCTGGATCCTTTCCCTTACCAGGATATATCCACGATCCATCTTCCTTTTGTTTTTTGATTATTTTAACTGCCAGAGGTAATTCCCATAAATCTTCAACTGAACCTATTTCCTCTTCTAAAAGATCCCGTTTAATAAAATAGAGAAGGGCTTTATTTTCTGTAGATAATAGAGGAGGGACAGGATCAAAGTTAAATTTATCACGCCAAGTGCTCATCTATTTTTCCCTCCAAAATTGAAACCAATTAAGTGGAAGAGATTTTTCGATATTTTTTAAAAAGTCAGCAATAGACAAAACACCTAAATCAGAGATAATACCGGTAATATATTTTGATGGAGTAATATCAAAGTAGTAGTTATGAACTGTTATAGAATCATTTGCCTCTCCTTCTTTATAAACCTCCTCAGCTGTTTTTTGTTCAATTATAACATTAAGGCCATAATGACTTTTTAAATTATATTTAAATGAGTCTCCAACGGCAAATACGTTAATTATTTTATTATAAGCTACAACCGCTAAGGGAAGAGTTCCTATTTTATTAATTATTGAACCATCTTTTAAAATGCTATCAATTCCAATTAAAACTAAATCCACCTCATCCATGAACTTGCCCATTGCGGCATCAATCATTACATGAACCTTAAAATATTTTGAGAGAAGTTCAGCAGTACGACGCCCTTCAAAAAGGGGTCGAGATTCTAAAACATATATTTCGAGATTAACCCCTTGAAGTTTAGTCAATAGTTTTATTATTGTAGAACTATAAGAGATTAATAGTATTTTTTGTACTTGATCATTTCTTTCTTTCATAAATCTTCGAAAAGCACTCTCTAAGGCTTGTTCTCTTGTTTTTTTATCATGATAAAACTGCTTAATTCTACTAGAAATGTTTTTTTTAGATATAACATCTAAATCACTGATTAAATATCCGATTGTATTAATTAATGGTGCCATGCTAGGTCGAGAATTGATAATCATATTTGATAAATCCCTAATAATATTTGTTATATCCGTGTTTCCGTCAGATATTAACTTCAATTGCTTTTTTATGATTTCAAGCGATTTTTCTATAAATTCACTAGCGCCAGATGTATTATCTTGCCTTAAATCATTGATTTTTTCCAAGATTTTGTCATCAATCATATTCTTTCTATTAAAAAGTTATTCTTTATCTTAAAAGTTTTAAATTTTTAATGACTTAAGTGTTTAATGACATCATAAGATATCTCCAACTTAAATGTTAAAAATATTTCATTTATTAATGATATTAAATCAATGAAAGTCATAGAACCTCGACTAAGATTTTCTAGAAATATGATTAATAGTATTTTTTGATTCTTTTATTCATAACAAATAATACTCAATAATAAATATTGATATAGGATTTTTTGATATTTTTAATATCAAAAAATTAGATATTTGAATAATACTACAAATTTCAAGATGAAAAAAGGTTTGAGAATTACCAATTCAGTTAATACAGATTAGATATTAAGGATAATCAAATACAAAATATATTTATTTATTATTTGCAATTATTCAAACCAAATTTAAATCAAATTTATAAGAAACTATTTTTTTTTTCATCAGGTTTTAAAAATTGGTTTAATATGGTAATTAAATTCATATTTGAAAGAAATAATACTTCAAAAAAGTTCACATTCTTTTAAATGATGGTGATAAAATTAGTTAATTAATTGTATAAAAATAAAAATGGAAATTAAAAAATTAGAGAAAAAGGTGCTTTAACTATAATGAGGAAAAAACAAAATAATAAAGCTATTTTATTGATATCAAATCTATTTTTTATCGTTTTAATTATTTTTATCATTAATATAAATCACGATCATGTGTTTATTAATGATGATTTAGAAAGCATTGAAAAATCTAATTTAAAAGGTTCTGGAGATTGGATACTCGCACCATTTACAATTGACGATTCTGGAAATGGAAATTATACCTGGGAGGAGGCTGCTGACGAGGATTGGTGTAGTGGTAATGGTTCAATTTCCAATCCGTATTTAATCGAAAATGTTACTATCAATTGCAATGGAGGAGATGGTGTAGATATAAAAAATTCAAAAGTACATTTCCTAATAAGAAATTGCTATATATTCAATGCTGAAAATGTCTATAAGCCTTATGAGGCGATAGCGCTAAGAAATGTGAGTAATGGTATTCTAATAAACAATACATTTATGAAGAATTATGTAGGTATATCCATTAATACTTCTAGGAATATTATAGTTTTCGATAACAAGATTACAAATAATTCAGATGGAGGAATATGGGTATATCATAGTATTGATGTAAATATAAGCAATAATAATTTAGTTTTTAATCATTTACATGGTATTTCTTTAAGATATACAAATAGAACATATCTCATCAATAATGATGTAAGTGAATGTACTTGTTCTTTAACAAGTTCACCTCCTGGTTATAGTAGAGGAATATCAATTTGGTATTCTAACAATAATACAGTAGTAAACAATACATCTTCAAAAAATTGGTTTGGAATTAAATTACAGGACAGTACAAAAATTAAACTTATTGAGAATAACTGTTCAAATAATGGTGATTTTGGAATTAGTTTATTGGACTGTACAAAAATTAAACTTATAGAGAATAATTGTTCAAATAATGATCGTAGAGGTATTAATTTAGATGGATGTGATGATAATTTTATTTATAAAAATGTGGCAAATAAAAATAAATATGGATTATCCTTTGATGAAAGCAATAATAATTCTGTTGTTGAAAATATACTTTTAGAAAACTCTGTAGAAGGCATTTATTCTTATCA
>JAEOTJ010000236.1 GCA_016839905.1 Promethearchaeota archaeon
AGTAATAAACTGACATTTTTTTTGTTCATCGGTATTTCCTCCTTTTTTAAATCTAAAATATTCTACTTTATAATTCTATTTGAAATATTTTAAAGTTATTGTAAAAAATCAATTCTTTTAATATAAAAAGAAAAAATATAAAAAAAAGAACGATTTGTCAAATTTTTGGAATCTTTATATTTACAGCTGTATTGTCTATTATTATCACATTATTTTTATAATTATATCGGAGTTGTAATGAGGGATTTAGACTTCATCATCATTATCCTTTCTTTTAAGAAAGGAATTTGTCATTAAATCTTTTTGCCTCTAATTGTATTTTTTATTTATAAAAGCTCTTAATTATGGTATTAAATAAAACAGATTTGTAAAAACTGAATAAGCTTAATAGCTTGAAGTAATATATCAATATAATTATCAATATATCCCTTTTCTTCGAAATCAAGAAAATCGAGTTTTTTAATGTTTTTCTCATAATCTCTGCTCTTTCTATGAGCTACTGATTGAGATCTCAAACTCTGGAGATTTCTTAAAAATTTAATTTGAACTGAACCTCCAAATGAAGTTTTTTCATTTAAAAATGCCTCAAATTTATCAATTCCTTTCCATTCATCATTTTGCTCAATTATCCCTTTAATAACTTCCTTTTCATTCATAGAGTCTATAAGAATTTTTGTTAATGAAAGAACTTGTTGTTCAAACTCTATAGGGCTATCGGATAATGGAACGTGGAGAGTAGAAAAATAATGAGAATCTGGTTCATTTAATGGTTTGAATAGTTCCCAACCATATTTTTTTTCCCAAGATTTTGAAAATTTAAGAAAGATATGTTTAAAATAAAGATCAGGCATCTGGGGAGGGCTGTTGGTCATCATAAAAGATCTATCCCAATAAGTTTTACTTAATTTACCATCTGGAACAACATTAAATCCTTTCCAATATGTTTGTTCTTTATAGCTGAGATGTTTGCCTAAATCTCCTAAAAATACAACAATATAATCTTTTTTATTATTATCAATTGGAAGCATCCAAAATGATTTATATGAGATTAAACAATCTATAACTTCATACTTTTGCGGATTATTGTAATATTTACTTAAAACTGTTCTATCAAAAAATACAAGAGAAAGAAATTCGTTAGGACCTAACTTCATTGAATTACAAGTCTTTTGAATGTCATCACCATTCTCATCAATCCCAATTATATAGTCTTCATATAAATCCTCTTCAGAGTTTGAAAATAAATTTGGTTTAAAATCTGTCTTACCTGCTATTAAGATCTTCCCTAAAAACCATGAAGATGAAATCATATCTGGTTTACCAAATTGAACAACATAATCTTTGATATCGTAAGAATATCTGTAATTTTGTTTTTTAATGGTTTTTAATCCCTCTTTAATACCAAGTTTATCACATGATATGTCTGAATATCTCCAAATATCTAAAAAAATGATTAAATGAGATTTTTTTATTGCTAAATATATTTTTAAATGCTTCAATCTGATTTTTACAGAATTCTCGTCAAATATAATTACATCTACTTCATTTCCGTCGCCCATAATTTCCGTGTATTTATTATCCTTATAATTCGGAAACAGATCAAAATAGTGGATTAATTCTTGAGACAACTCAACTATAGGTTTTTCGACTCCATTAAAAAATCTTAGATATACCAAAGGTTCAATATTTTCAAAATTCCCAAACCGTAGATATTGGTCCTCGAATAATGGAGCATGTCTCCCAACACCCGGTAAACCCTCTCCAAGATGGATTTCCCAATTATCATTTTCTAAAACGCTATCAATTTTATTATTAGGAATTAAAGTGGAATAGAGAGTGTAATCTTGAATTGAAGTTTCAATTTGTTTATAAAGATAGACCCATTGCTCTTTTCCAATTTTATTTTCTATTTCTTTTATGATATCTTGAAAATCTAATGACATATTTTATAGCTCCATTATTTTTATTTACATTAAAATATTTCATTATCACTATAATAATTTTATGGTCAAGCTTTCATTAAATAGATACGTCTGGGTTGAAAGATTAGGCGAAAGTGTGAAATCATACAAGATTGATCATGTAGTGATTGGACCTTCTGGAGTTTTTTTAATCGAGACTAAAAACTGGACAGATGAAATGCTGAAAAAACTGCCCACCGTCTAAGAACTTCCAAGTCCTTAATGTCTAAAATCTCTCGTCTAGATCCTCTCCGCAATTCGGGCAATGTTTAGAAACATTCTTTAATTGTTTCAGTTTCACGTGCTTATTCAGCTCGGCTTCTAAATGAGAATAAATATCAGAAAACATCAAGTTTTCGATTGAAATCAAGGATAATTTTCCTTGCTTGTACAATTTAAGTTTTTCCTGCTTTCTTTTATGGTACGCTTTCCCATAATAGCCCCAGTATTCTATATAAATGTCGTGGTCGGGCAAGAACCAATCGTACTTGATCGGCTTTCCATGAACTTTAATGGTCTTTTCATAGACGTGCTTGATTCCTAACCGGTGGAGGTGGTTATCAATGATCAATTCGCCTTTTGACCTGACCTTATCCCCGTCAAGGCAGAGAAAACTCGAAACTTGCTTGTCCTTTTCTTTCTTGGCAAAAATCCTTTTTAACTTTTGAATTCCGATGTATAGCAGGATGAAGAATAAGAGGAAAACAA
>JAEOTJ010000067.1 GCA_016839905.1 Promethearchaeota archaeon
TCCGAAGTAATGCAAAAAGCATTACAAATGAAGCATATCTTGAACTCGGTGACGAGCGAACAGCCTGATAACCTTAGGGCTGGTCTTTCCAAGAATGGAAAGGTTGATAATTGGAATAAATTTTGGAATTTTATAGAAATTACCAAGTTTTTATAAATAATTAGAAGGTTGTCATATGTTAATAATTTCTAATTTCTCTTAATGCTTAACATAAATATTTTATAATTTTTTAAAAACAATTATATAACAATTTCAGTAAAATAGATGAAATATAATGACAAGTTAAGAAAAAATAATAGAGATATTAAATTAAAGGGAGGAAAATATACGCCCCCGCCATGGATCGAACATGGGACCGCTCGGTTAACAGCCGAGTGCTCTACCTAGCTGAGCTACGGAGGCGCGGTTTTTCAATGATAAACGCATAAAATGTTTTGGTGCTCCCGCCGGGATTTGAACCCGGGTCACCAGGGTGAAAGCCTAGCATGCTCTCAGCAGCTTTCTCCTGTAAGATTTGGGATTACTTTGGCCGGACTACACTACGGGAGCTTTTTTTTCATAAAAATAATAATTTTATTTTTTCTTAATGTTAAAAGGATTTAATAAAACATCCTTTTGTATGACTTTGTAATTAATTCATAATTTTAAATTTTGTTATATTTAGGAGCGTAGGATATTTTCTTCATGAATTAACACATTATAAAATAATAAATAAAAAAAAGTGCGGGAAGAGGGATTTGAACCCCCGAACTCCTACGAGACTGGATTCTAAGTCCAGCGCCTTTAACCAAACTTGGCAATTCCCGCTTATTATTACTCTTATTTAAAAATATAATAAATAAAGTGTTTAAAATTAAATAAATTTATTATTTAAAAGACCAATTTTTTAAGTGAATAAATCAAAGGAAAAATATAAAAAACCATAAAAGCATTATAAATACATAAAGCATTATTAATACGAATAGATACTTGAAGCTATATATAAAAAAAAATCGGTCTTTTTTATGAGTGTGAGAGAATCTTTAATAAAACATTTGACTGCGATATTGCGAGCATCCGAGGGTACAATATTAGTAGTACTATGTGATCAAAATGGTCTTTCTATAGCAAAAATCGGTAGGAAAAGTGATATAGATTTAGATGCAAATCAGATTACAAGTTTAGCTGCTGCGGCTTTCTCTGCAAGTGAAGAAAACTGGGCAGATTTAAATATACAAGATCAAGTAATATCATTTTCATTTTTTGATAAAGTTTGTTTAATAACAATTAGAATTAATGAAACACTCTTAACGATAGTTCATAATTACCATAAAGAATGGCCATTAAATGCTGACAATTTAGCTAGTTCAATGTTTTATTTAAAACAAAAACTAGGGGAATTTTTTGGGAGGGGTTCTAGTGGAGATGAGGATGTAGAAGTGTTTTCTAATAAAATCCGGAGTGCTATTTATCTTTATGGAATGGGAACAAATGTATCATTTGTATCATATACCCCAAAAAAATTTGATTCCTCCAATCAATTACCTGCTATAAGTACTATATTAGATTCTATTCAAAATCCAATTTTTATTAGATATAGTTTAGTAAATCCCTCCGGATTAACACTTGATGCTCGAGAAGTCAGTGGTCAAAATTTACCCATATCTGTTGAAGCATTTTCTGCGAATGCAAATGTTGCGTTTCAAAAAATGAAAGAAGAATCTGAAGGTAGTTCAATAGGAGATTTATTATGCTATATTGCTATTTCAGGGATGGATCCAGAGAATTTTTATGGATTAATCGCTTGTCCATCAGGTAAATTAAAGTTTTCAAGCATTAAAGGAACTTCAAATATTGAGGAAGTTTCCTTTTTAGGTCTATTTACTTTAACCTATGGTGGTATTCCTGTTATGGGGGAATCTAGAAACATCATTTACTCAATATTAGAAATAATTGGTACCGAAGAAACAACAGAGAATTTTATCAAAGCTGTTAATGTTCTTACAAGTTCTAAATATGATTAAACTGCGATTTTGATTAATAATGCCATTTATAATAATTTTTTATTTTATTTAGAAATGGAGTATTATAACTCTAAAAAACCTAAACCTAGATTATTTTGTCTTCACTATAATGAATGTGATCCAAAGAAATGTACTGCGATTAAATTAAAAAGGTTTAATCTTTTAAAATTTATACCTAAAATAGATGGTCGTTTGAATAATGCAATAATTTTAAACCCATTCGCCCAAAAAGAAATATCAATTGATGATAGAGAAATCATTCTTAAATATGGTCTTATTATAATTGATTGTTCATGGAACAAGTTCTTAAATTTTAAAAGATTTAGAGGGATTAATCGAAAATTACCACCTTTATTAGCAGTAAATCCTATAAATTATGGAAAATGGGAAAAATTAAGTTCTGTAGAAGCTTTAGCAGCAGCCCTTTATTTAACAAACTTTCAAGAGTGCGCAAAACTAGTTCTTTCCAAGTTTTCTTGGGGAGACTTATTTTATGAAAATCTTTATAGAGACTATTAAAATATTTTAATTTATAAA
>JAEOTJ010000237.1 GCA_016839905.1 Promethearchaeota archaeon
AAAAATAAAAGAAATTTTATTAAATATTCTAACCATATTTCAAATATCTAAAGGTTCTGGCATAAATCATTTCAAATATCCTAATTATTTGCTATATTTCATAAATACTCATTTTTGAAATACCGAAAATTTGGAGATATATAAAACTTACAGTTTAACAATCATAAAATAAAATCCGCTATTAATTCATTCAAATTTTTAATAGAGAAATAAAATTCATTAATTTATCTAAGTATATTTGCTTTAATCATTAATTAATATACAATTTTAAATACAATATTTAAATAATAAACAATAAAACCATCAAATATTCTATTTATTGATTTTTAATTTTATTAAATTGAAATAGATATAAAAAGTATTAAAATGTCTGCAGATCCTACAGAATTAACATATTCTAGCGATGTTAAAGAATGGCTTAATAATATTTTTAAAGATATTAATTTAATGTTTAAACGAGCAAGAGTAGAAGAAACTAAAGGCAAAAAAAGGGCAGATATTCTTATCTATGACCATTCAGATAACTGTATTTTAATTATTGAAGTTAAAAGACCGAATATTGAAGCTGACGATGGGGAAGTGAAGGATCAAGTCTATCGTTATTCTGAACTTTTTGGAATTGAGAAAATTAAATATGTCGCAACTCATAATGTTAATAGATTAATAGTGTGGGATACTGATACCAATAAAAGAGTAAGACAATTCCAAATTACTAACATTGATGATTTAAAAGAATATTATTCTTTAGAAGATGAAATTAAAGAGTCATTAAAAGATGTTTTTATTTGGATTGGAAAATTTTTAAAAAATGAAGAAGCTCCTCGATCTATTGATGAAGATATCATTGAAATAATGCACAAATCAATTGAGGATATTATTAAAAAATCAACTATCGTTCATTTTCTTAAAGATAAATATTTTACAGAAAAAGAGTATCGTGAAAAATTTGATAATTGGTTAGTTGATCAAGGTTATTCACACCCAGGTGAGGATGAAAGTAAGCTTATTCTTTATTGCTCTATATTATCTAAACAGTTTATTTATATGTTTATCAACAAGGTTCTCTTCTTTAATATATTGAGGCAAAAATTTTCTTTACCTAATTTTATTATCCAAGATGGTTTAGTTACAGACCATTTTCACTCTTTTATTCAACCATATTTTAATAATACAATTAAAATAACAGGAGACTATGAAACAATTTTCGAAACAAATTTTGTTGATAGCATTGAAATACCAGATGATACTATAAATGAATTAAGAAAAATTACAAGTTTTTTAGGAGGAATAGACTATTCAAAAATTGAATTTGATATAATTGGAAAAATCTTTGAAAAAATAATTCCAAAAGAAGAACGACACCAATTAGGACAATTCTTTACCCGTTCTGACATAGTAGATTTAATCATTGGTTTTTGCGTAAAAAATCCGAATTTAAACATTTTAGATCCTGGATGTGGAACTGGCACATTTTTAGTAAGAGCCTATCAAAGGTTAAGATATTTAGGTAATAAAAAACCTCATAAAAAGCTAATAAAACAGATTTGGGGTATTGATATTGCTAAATTCCCTGTTCACTTAGCTACTATAAATCTAGCAATTAGGGATATTAAGTCAGAAGATAATTATCCTCTTATAGTTTACAAGGATTTTTTTGAGGTCTTCCCAGATACACGAATAAAAATAGGGACTCAAATAACCCTTGATAATTGGACAAAGGATAAAAGTGTTGAAATATCAACTTTAGACGAATCACCTCTAAAGTATAATATCGAAAACATTAATTCTATTATTGGAAATCCTCCATTCACAAGACAGGAAGAATTAAAGGGTGTTGTGTTTGGAGAGGAATATAAAGCTAAAATGAAAGAAGTCTTAATAAAAGATTTTAATATTGATATTGATACTAGAGCAGGTATATATGCGTATTTTATTACTCACTCCGCCAGTTTTATAAAGAATAAAACTGGAAATCGTTTAGGATTTGTTACTTTAAGATCGTGGTTAGATGTTGGTTTTGGTGAAAAATTGAAGAAATTTTTATTAGATAATTTTAGAATTATCGCAGTTATTCAATCTCTAAAAGAAAAATGGTTTCCCGACGCACAGATGATACCTTGTATAATAATTATTGAAAGAGAATCTAAAAAAAATGAGAGAGATGAGAATTATGCTAGATTTATTCAAGTTAAATCAGATATGACGGATTTAATACCTGTAATAAAAGATGAGGATAATAAACTGGAAGAAATTGAAAGATGGAAAAGGATAGATCAGCTAATAGAGAAAATAGAAGGATTTCCACAGAATATAGATGAGAAAAGCAAAACAGTTGAAAAATTTAGGCGAATAACTATTGATAATGGTGAATTATATCGGATATTATCAATTAAACAAAAATATCTTCAGCCCAAGAGTAAGTGGGGTGTATATTTAACAGCACCATTATTATTTTTCAAAATTTTTAATGATCCAAAATATAAGGATTTCTTGGTTAAACTTGGGGGGGAAAATGGAATTCTTAATATTTCAAGTGGCTTAAAAACTGGGGCAAATGCTTATTTCTATTTTCCTAATAGTAATTTTGATATAGAGGAGATTAATAAATCTCATTTAATATTAAAAGGTAAGAAAAAATACAAAGAACAAGAATTTGAAATTGAGACTGAGTTTATCAGTCCAATCTTTATTAAATTTAAACCACAAAGAAAAATATATTTATCTGAAAACGATGGATATTGCTTGACTGTTTCAGATTCAAAGAATAAATTAAAAAAAAATAAGAAAAATGTTCTAAAATACATAGAATTTGGAGAACAAAATCCTAAAGATAATCCTTATTCTCTACGATCTACCTGTCAAAGTCGAAAAACAAAGAATTATCGATGTAATGATTGTAATGCTCCATTCGAACTAAAACCTAAAAAATGTAAAAAATGCGGAAGCACTACTATCTTGGATAAACGAGACTGGTTTAATATTAAATTTAGCCCCTCATCACCATTATTGCATTTTGAAGTTGAAACTAATAGAGAATTAACATTTTTTCAAAAAGAAGACTTAATAGATGAGGTTTTAGATAAAAAAATAATGACCAACTATGGATTTTACAATTTAATTCCGAAAGAAACAGAAGATACAGAAATAATTAATGGATTACTTAATTCGACTTTTGGAACGATGATAATGGAGTTTGGAGGCAGATATATTGAGAATCGGGATGGGACTATTTCGAATGAGACCCGAGTTTCTGATCTAGAAGAAATGTGGATAATTAATCCTGAAAAAATAACTGATGATCAACGAAATAAACTAATTGAAATAACGAGAAAGCTTGGAAAAAGAGAAATTCTAAAAATATGGGAGGAATTTGAACAATCTGATAGAAAAAAATTAGATAAATTAATTTTCATAGATATACTTGGATTAAATCAGTTAGATATTAATGAATTATATGATTCATTATCAATAATTGTTAAAAATAGAAATACGAAAAAAAAATAATAGAAACACTATGGAAATTACTAAGATTTAAAATTTTTTTAAATCTAAGAAGGGAAAGGAAAGTTATACCACGAAGCAAACGAACGGAAATGTTAAGGTGGATTTCGAACGAAAAAAAGTAAGATTGCCAAAATTAGGATGGATCAAATATGGCGACGAGAGAACTTATTCTGAACGAATTAAGCGAGCCACCATCAAAAAGACAAAATCGAACAAGTACTTTGTTTCGTTAACCTTAGAGGAGCAGGAAGACCTACCCGAAAAACAGATTATTTACGAGAAGGACATAACCGCGTTCGATATGTCGGCAACTAAATTTTTGGTCAACGATCTCGTAAAAATGGAGAACCCTCGCTTCTACCGTTCCGAAGAGAAAAAGACTAAAAAACTTCACAAGCAACTTTCGCGAAAGAAAATGAGATCTAAGAATAGAGAAAAAG
>JAEOTJ010000238.1 GCA_016839905.1 Promethearchaeota archaeon
ATTTCATTATAACAATTGCCATTTATCAATATACCCGGCTTATTCTAATAATTAATAATTTAAAATAAATAACCCTTTTGTTTTCTAAATTAAAAAAAAAAGAAACGAGAGAAAAAATAAAATAAATACTATTTTTTATTTATTTCTCAAGTTCAAAATTTATTTGCATTCTTACTCGATAGATTAGTTCATCTTTATCTTCTTTTACTTTAACATCAGATTGAATTATGGATATATTTCTAATACCTTTTAAACTCTTTTTTGCTTCGGCATAACCTTGTTTTACGGCATCAGCCCAATTTTTATCTGATGTTGCCACTATCTCAATTGATGTATACTGACAATAGGACACCTATTATCATTTATACACTACCATGGTTTTTTTCCTCAAATTTTTTTTCCATACTACATATTTATTATACTTTTATTTTAGTTCTTTTTAATCCTAAATTTGGTAAGTTAATGTGTTTTTATTTGATATTTAAATATTACGACTAGATAATCACAAATTTATAATAAAAGAAATAATTAATTGAACTCTATTAAAATTTTAAAATAGAATTTCCTCGGTTTTTTTAAATAAATTCACCAATAAATGTATTCAAATAATTTTCTAAATATAAAAAAGATAAAACTATATCTTAATAAGACTTGTTTTTATTTTCTAATATGATCTAGTGCCTATCAAAAGGTAATAAATTTCGCAATTGTTTCATGACTCTCTATAAATTTCTCTCTTTTAGATCTCTGTTTTTCATACATTAGGAAATCAATTATTTCTCTCTCAATATCTTCTGGATCAAAGCTCCAAGCGCCTTTTTTATAAAATCCCACACATTTTATTTTGAATGATTTAGTATTCCCAAAATCTTTTAATCTATTTCTTATCATAATCCCGTAAGCCATTATTTGCGGAATAGAAGTAAAAATTTCGGATTTACCTTTTGGTTTTAGATCTGCAACAATAAGCATATCATCTTTGACAAATAATAAATCAATATGTCCTGTAAGGAATTCATCACTATTTTTGAACTTCTTCCAAACTGGAACCTCCATCGCTATTGGTTTTATTTTTAAATCATCCTTATAATGAATATTAAGGATATGGTTCTGAACAAGAGGATGCGTTTCCTTTCCCAAACTTATTCTACCTTCATAGATTTTTTTAGTTTCTTCGCATATATAATATAAATCATCCCCTCTATGAATTTTCTTTATAAGTTTTCTCTTTCCAAAATAACCCTCTATCAAATGAGTTGGTAATCTAATCTGATTAGTTCCTCTAAATTTTAAATCGGAAGCTCTGTTTTCTGGATTGAGGAAAAGTTCCATTGGAAATTTTCCTTCCTGTATTTGATTTAAATAATTGCGAAGACAATTTTTCAATATTTTATTTTGAATTTTAGTAATAAAAACCTTATTCTGACGGAAGGGATACGCTTCAAAAAGTTGTTCTTTAAGAGCGGGTCTTCTATATTTAATAATCTTTTCCATAAGTTTTCCATATTTGGGAATTTTCTTTAAATAATCACTAATTATCCTTGATCTCTTTCTTAATGTGCCAGAACCTAAATTAAATATTTTCCTTAATTCTTCTAAAAAATATATTCTGTGGTCTTTTTCATAGTAGTATATTAAACTGTAATATATTAATAACCCAGCAATATACTTTGGACTCCCATGTCCAACTCTAGTTAATATCTCTTTTTTTTTTTTAATAATACTCTCATAAAATATATCGAAAGAATTTCTATTTCCCTTAGGAGGAATCGATTTAATGATATCTTTATACATCTGGATTGCATTATCAAATAATTCTTCTCTTTTTCCTAAAATTTTCACAAAATTTTTGATATGAGTGAAAAGACCATCTAGACCGGTCGTAAAATCTCTTTCTGTATATCCCAATAAAATAGGAGATGGGTTAAACTGATTTATTAAATCTTTTATTGACTTAAATTTGGATTTTGAAACTTTTTTTAACCAAATATTAACAACATCAATCGAACCTTTATAATTAAAATCCTTATTAAATTTTCTTAGATTTGCAATATTTGGAAAATATTTCCCATTAAGGATATCACTTTTTCGATTCTCTAAATGTTTTTGTAATGCAGGGAACATTGAATATCCAAACTTTTTTTCTTTTATATCAGTAATCGTTTTATATGGAGTATTGCACTGTAGCCACCATCTTACAATATTATAAAATTTTTGTCTTTTCATAGCTTTAATTTTAGGTAGCTTTAAAGAGACATTTTCCAGGGATGGAATAAAATCTCTTTTAATAATACTTTCTTTTTTAGATAAAAGAAATTTTTTTAGTAAATCTGGTAAGTTCCCTTCTAAATAATAATCTTTAAGTTCTACTAAAGTCTTAAATTTTGTGTTCTTCCTGAGCCACTTTCGTACAATTTCTTGAAAATATTTTTTTTCAATATTTTTAAAAATCTCATTTTCTAAAATTATATTGGTTCTTATAGGAATGAATTTACCATCTTTAATTTCTTGCTTCTTACTATTAAGAAAATCTCTTAGGCGCCTGTAAATGTTATTAGATATGAAATACAAATAAGACAATTCTTTATTTATTTTTAAGATGAATTTACTCGAAAAGTTTCATTCTTATTAATTCATAAACAATTTGTGCTTAAAAATAAGAAGAGGGCGATAAAAAAATGAAATTCTTCTGTTTTATTTGATAAATTCATATATTTAAATATTTGGAAAGTTGCAAATTGAAAACATAAATTTTATGCAAAAAAAAAAAAATGAGAATGAAAAAGTGTTATAAAATATTTCTGCATATATATAATTTTAAGGAATTTATTCCATAATTTTTTATGCGCTAAAACTATTTAATAGATTCTGAAGATCTTCAATTTGTTTTGAAATATTCTCTTTTATGGCTTTAATTTTTTGTGATTTCTCATTAAACTCTTCTGAGGTTATTTCTCCTGAAATTTCTTTCATATCAAGGTCGAGTTCCATTTTAGAAATATTTGCATATTTAATCTTTAAATCCATTAAAGTTTTTTCAAGTTCATCTTTTTGTGTGCCTGCTTGGTCACTTATGGTTGTTGTTGGGGATTTGGTTGGTGCTGGTGTTGGTTGAGTCATAGGCTTCGGAATAGAGGTTTGAGGGGGACTTTTCGGTGGGATGGGTGGCTGTGGTATTTGCATTGGCGGAGATGGTCTCTTAGAATCAGGTAAGGGTTGTTGATATGGTGATTTGGGTTTAGTAGTGTATGGTTTTGGTTGAGGTTCTTCTTGTTTTATAGCACTAAACGGACTGATCGTTAATGATTGTTTAGGTCCGGTGGTTTTTGCGGATAAGATATTTGTTGGACGGGGTTTAATTTTAAAATCTGCGAGATTAATTGTTAATTTTGGCTGTGTGGATTGTGATTTAGGTGAAGTTGGTTTTAAAGTAGCTTTCGGTTCGGGTACAGTTGTTTTTTTTATTGTTGGTGGTTTAGGAATCGCTGGTTTTGGAGCAACTTTGGGTTCAGGTACAGTTGTTTTTTTTATTGTTGGTGGTTTAGGAATCGCTGGTTTAGGAGCAGCTTTAGGTTCTGGTACACTTGGTTTTTTTATTGCTGGTGGTTTAGGAATCGCCGGTTTAGGAGCAGCTTTAGGTTCTGG
>JAEOTJ010000239.1 GCA_016839905.1 Promethearchaeota archaeon
AGACTTTAAAATCCTTTGATACTGTTCTTTAAAAAAGTTCTCGACAACATTAAAACACTTATTTTTAAAAAGAATAGAGAATGACTAAAAGTTAGAAGTAATAAAATAATGAAATTACTATTATAATCTTTCCATTAATTCTTAATTAAATTATGATTTTTATTTCTAATGAAGAGTATTCATAAAAGATATCTTAATCAGTAAATATCAGTTACCAACATATTTAAATAATAATTCAATTTATTGCTCTTAGAAGCGAGATATAACAATTTTCAAATCCTCAACTAAAATTATTTCTAAATACCAAAAGATGATATTATGTTAAGTATAAAACAAAGAGAAAAAGAGAGAAGTTTAAATATAGTCTTTGATACAAAAATAATCGAAAAGTTAAGATCAGTAAGTTCTGAGTTAAACATAAATGAAAAGAAAGTGCCAGATATCATAGATATTCTATGTGATAAAGCAATAGATTTAAATAAGAATGTTAAAAACCTATCTCTAATGCCAAAAAAAACCACTTTTAAAGATCTTTTTCAAGAACTCTTTTATCTTGAAAAATTATTAACGAAAAAGGATAAGGTAATGTTTTTTATTTTTAAAGAGTCTCATAATAACAATACAGTATTTCTAAAATCAATAATTAAAAGATTATCTTGGAAAAAACCTTGTAAAATTCAAGAAGCACAAAATATTATACGAGATCTAGCAAAACAAGGATTAATATCAATAATTAAAAAATGTCCTCAATGTGGTACTTCATTTAATTTTTTACCTGATTTTTGTGAGAGTTGTGGTTATAAATTGTTACTACAAAAAATTAATTTCAAAGATAAGCGTTTAAGGCCGAGATATGCAATTGATATAACTGAAAAAGGCAAAAAATCTGTGAATGAGCTAATTTATGCCTATATTAACATATATACTTTTTTAAATGTATGGAATAAACACTTAAATAAAACAAATTAAATTAACAATATTAGGTTTGAAGTGTTATGATGAGGAACATGATATATAAAGAACTTAGAAAGGAAATCAAGGGGATACCTAATCTAAAGGATTCTGAAAAAGCATTAGAAGAAATAAAAAAGTTAGATAAAATCTTATCAAAAGCAAAAATCGATGTTAGAAAAAGAGACAATTATGCCTATTTTTAAAAAATGGAAGCACGTTATGATAAAGAAGCAAAAGAAAAAAGAGCAAGAGTTATCGGGAATTTAGGAAGAATCAGAATAGAAGATTATGAAGTAAATAAAGATAAATTAAAAAAAGGAGTAAGGAAGAATTAATTACAAACTTGGAGCAATTTTAGTAAGATTAAACTCTTAATATAATTAAAAATAAATATGTGTGTTTGTATTGATATCAAAAAAGTTAAAAACAATAAATAAGATAATGACTGAATATGATTATACATATAGAATTTGCTTATTTGCAAGAGAAAATGTAGGGATAAAAACCTTAGTAGGAAAAGAAATGCAACCCGCTTTCCTAAACGATACGTCATTGACTATTAGTATGACTCTTTATGATAAAATTATTAATTCTAAAGTAGGCAAAATAAAAGTACAATTTTTTAATTTATCCAATAAAGAACAGTTTAAATTTCTGTGGCATCAGTTTAGCAAAGACTCTGATGGTATAATGGTGATGTATGATATTAAAAACGTGAAATCTTTAAAAATTATCTCTGAAATCTGTGAGCCCATAAAAAAAAGTTTAGATCGTAATATTCCACTTTTTTTAGCAGGAAATAAATTAGATTTAGAAACGAATCGGGAAGTAACAAAAGAAGAAGTAGAAATTTTAAAAAAGAAATACAATATCTCATCATCAATGGAGATTTCAGCAAAAACAGGAGAAAATAGCGATGAAATGTTTCTGAAATTAACTGATATGATGTATAAGAGATATCACTAATATTTGAAAATTAAACGTATAAGAATATAGTTTTAGAGAAGAAAAGAAAATGTATGATGAAAAACCTGATTTAATTATTAAAGTTTGTATGTTTGCTGATAATAAAGTAGGTAAAAAATTATTAACAAAAAAATTTCTTAAATCTACTTTTAAAGAAAGTGTAGGAGTTAATTTCTATATTAAAGATGTTGAGATCGACGGAAAACTTATAAGATGGCAATTATGGGATTGGAGCTTAGAAGAAAAAAAGATTGCTCCATATTATCTTGACGGAACTCTTGGAGTATTATTAATCTATGATATTACTAATGTTGAAACTTTAAGTTCATTAACTGAATGGATTAAACTGATAAGAAGGTATACAAAAGAAGGTACTCCAATTTTGTTAGTGGGAAATAAATTAGATTTAGAAGAGAATCGAGACGTATCAAAAGATGAAGTAGAGAAATTAAAAAAAACATACAACATCTCTTCATCGATGGAGATTTCAACAAAAACAGGAGAAAATCTTGAAGAAATGTTCCTGAAATTAACTGAAATGATGTACATACAATGGAAAAAATCTCTCAATCAATAAATAAATCAGGATTAATGAAAAACTCTAACTAACAAAATTAATACTAAATTCTTCCCATTGAAAGTGATAATATATAATAAATACTATATAGATGTATTTAATAATTAATAATTCCATGTAAACCATGAAAATGATGGAGAAAAAATGTGAGAAATGTTCTTATTATCGTAAATTATTGGGTACTGAATATTGTTGACTTGATATTCAGCCTAGATTCTGGGAAGAAAGAAGAAAAAAGTTTGAAAAGATGTGTAATCGATATCTTTCAAAAAAAGCTTTATTTGAAGAACAGATGAAATACATAAGAAACCAACGTGAGAAAGAAATAAAATTAGAGATATAGGACGATGAAGGAGAGGAGGATGAGTTTATGAGAGAATATTGTGCACCATCTGAGATTTATAAAATAAAACAATATATAAAAAAAATTATCGGTAAGAGGAGTGAATTTTTAGATAAATATCCTATTCTAAATCCCTCTCCTCCATCAAAATAAAAACCTTAATATAAGGTAAGATATTCAATAGAACAGACTTGACATTAGAGTAGAGCTTAAAAGTCAAAAATATTCACAAGCAATAGTGAGTACTCATTCACAAAAAATTGAAGAACTTGAAGAGGCAATTGAAGAATTAGAACCGAAGGAAAAAAAGTTAAGAGATTTCTTAGAAGAAGAATCAGAGAAGTCGAAAACATTTGACTTCTTTTCATAAAATGTTAAGGATTCCTCAATATAAGGATCTCACTTTAGAAGAAATTAAAAAGTTAGATAAAATTTTATCAAAGGTAAAAATCGAAGTTAGAAAAAGAGGAAATTATGCCTATTTTTATGAAATGGAAGCGTATTATGATAAAGATGTAAAAGAAAAAAGAGCAAAAGTTATTGGAAATTTAGAAAGAATTAAATTAGAAGAATATGAAGCAAAATAAAAATAAATTAAACCTGATGAGTAAAGAAGAATTAATCAAAAATTTAGAAAAATATTAAAGAGATTGAGAAGAAGGATTAAATCATTAATATAGTTAAAAATAAATAGGTGTGTTTGTATTGTTATCAAAAAAGATAAAATCAAGATGTAAGATTATAAGTGATCATTGGGACTACACATTTAAAATTTGTATATTTGCAGGTAAAAATATAGGTAAAAAATCCCTTTCTAAAAGATTTACTAAGCCTATTTTTGATGATTATGAATTTGATGAATCATCAAGAGGACTGCATTTCTTCTTGAAGACAATGAAAATTGATGATAAAATTGCAAAATTACAGTATTGGTTGTTACTAGGTGATACTGAAATATTTAAACGGTTTCATCCAGACAGAAATGTAAATCAACAGTACATTAAAGGTTCTAATGGTATTATAAAAATGTATGATATTACTAATAAAGAATCTTTAAATCATTTATCTGAATGGAGTCAATTGATAAAGAATAAGTTAGATTATAAGCCTCCTATTTTATTAGTAGGTAATAAATTGGATTTAGAAAAGAATCGAGAAGTATCAAAAGAAGAAGTAGAGAAATTAAAAAAGCAATTTGGAATTTCTTCTTCAATGGAAATCTCTTTGAAAACAGGAGAAAATGTATTTAATATGTCCAAAAAAATAGCTGAAATGATGTATAAGAGATATCAACATTTTTAAGGATTAGAAACTGGTATAAGTGATGTTAATAGAAGGGACAATTGGGTAACAGTTTCAGAAAAGTGTATGGAATCCTTAAAGGAATTAAACAATTTCATCAAAAAGGAAATCCTAGATATAAAGTAAAACATCTAATAAAAAAAATTTTTTTATTTCTGTGTTTCTTTTCTTCAAGTATTTAGGATTCCTCAACATAAGGATCCTGTATTATTAAACATAATCGTTCCATTTAATAATAAAAACCTTGCCATAAAATCAGTAAACATTAATAATTAGTAAATAATAATATTTAATAAATAAATCTATTAACCAATTCCTTAATTGCATAAATCTTTTATACAAGATTAAACTAATTCTTTAATAGTTCAATGATCTTTACTAAGAGTTACAAACAATCTGGAACCATTGAAAATTGGAAAAATCTAATAATAAAAATAAAAAATTTGATTAAAAATAACGTTTAAAAAAAGGATAATAAAAATGTTAAGTATTAAAAAAAAAAAAAAAAATATATAAATATGGTCTATTAGCATGTTTTATAATTACAATTATTTTATTTTCTGGAATAGCTCCCCTAGTAGATTGGGGAGATATTAAAGATAAACCAGAACCTGTTTGGTTTGATCCAAGTTTAGCAGATTATCTTTACGAAGATAATGTAGATAATACAAGCTATAGCTTTAATGCTTATAATGAGAGTTATATTATTTGCAAGATTCAAAATACAGATTTTACAAGCTTTACGTTCAATAATACAGTTTATAATGTGAGCTATGGGATAAATGTAATTCCTATTGATTTTAGGACTCTAAATGCCTCATATTCTATCAATATTAGTCAAGAAGATGTTAATAATGATGTATTTGATTGGATTATTGTAGAACCTCTTTATATAAAATCTGGAACTATCAATGTAAACCTAACAAATACAACCGATATTTCTTTTTATGCAGGAAGTATGGTTTCGATATTAATTGATTCGGATCTCCTTCTATTTGCTCTACAAAATAGTTGATCAAAACATAATGATATTTAATTTTTCCATTATCATCATACATTATTTTATTGATAATAAAATAATACAATTTATTATAAATTGTTCGGAATTCGATTATCGGAAAAACGTCCAAAATGAATTTCACTATTTTCACATAAATATACCTGATTTTGGAACTCCAACAGATTCTCAATTAGAAAAATTCTTCGAGATTACAAGTAAGTGTGGAGCAAATAGAGATCCAATTGTTGTACATTGTGTAGCAGGTTGTGGAAGAACAGGTATAATGATCGTAGCATGGGCTGCTTTTAATGGTTATATTCCAAATGGATTGGATCCTGTCAAATGGATTCGAAAACTTAGACCTTGTTCCTTAGAAACAAAGGAACAAATGGAATTCGCACAAAAAATGGCTAAAAGGTATCGAAAACGTCATTAATATAAAGTATATAAGAATAGAATATATTTTATTAATAAGATTATAATTTTTTAATTGCCATATTATATATATTATTAGATGCTTATGCAAAAATCAGACTACATTTATATGATAACTGATAATATAATGGTATATCAGATTAATCTACCCACCGATTTTCGCGGAAATCAATTACATGAGCATCTTAATAGCTACGATGAAAAATATCTTAGTATAATTGCGGGATTCGATAAAAATTTCTTAGAACACTTTTTAATAATATCTAAAGGAAGAAATCAGGAAGACATTGCTGAAATACTTAGAAAAATGGAAAAAATTTCTCATATGATTGGACCAACAGGAAATTTAAGTTATCTCACTCCTAATCAGATCCAATATATCCTCACTAAATTAGGTTCACTCAATGTAAACGAAATAAAAGAGGAAAATATTAGCCAAATTGCTGATGAACAAATAGAAAAAGAATTTGGAACCACATACGGCGCATCTTCCGCATTAGAACAACAACTTGCTAGTGCAGCATTTTATTTACAATCAATTGGATATAATATTCAAGAGATACAGGAGAAATTCAATGAAGTAAGACAAGATCCTTCCAAATTGGATAACTTATTTACCTTACCACCTAAAGAAATTAT
>JAEOTJ010000240.1 GCA_016839905.1 Promethearchaeota archaeon
GGTAGCAGTAATGAAATTGGATATGAAATTGCTTTAGATGGTTCGGGAAACATTTACATTACAGGAGAGACTGAGAGTTTTGGTGCGGGAGGTAATGATATGTTTATTGCAAAATATAACAGTACATGCGATTCCGTGAAGAACATCACATGGGGCGGAAGTAATTCTGATGGAGGATATGATATTGCTTTAGATGGTTCGGGAAACATGTACATTACGGGTTATACTGAAAGCTTTGGTTCGGGAGATCATAATGCATTTATCGCAAAATTTAACAACTCAGGAAATTCCATTATGAATATCACATGGGGCGACAGCGATCGTGATCATGGAGAAGGAATTGTTTTAGATGATTTGGGAAACATTTACATTACAGGACATACTAATACTTCGGGCACTAATGATGATGATATTTTCATTGCGAAGTTTGATAATTCAGGGAATTCCGTGAAGAACATAACATTTGGCAGTAGTGTTAATGATGTTGGACTTGACATTGCTTTAGATGATTCGGGAAATATATACATTACAGGATGGACATATACTACGTTTGGTGATGTGTTGCTATTAAAATATAAACCTCATTCAAATGTTAATGGAAGTGGTGAAGATGGTACTCAAGAAGGGATCCCTGACTATATTTTTTTCCTTTTAATAGGATTATTAGGGATTCTTTCGGCAGGTATTATAATTTCTTTAACATTACTTATTAAAAAAAAAAAAGAATTCTACTTTATAGCAGCAACCAGGGAAAAAAAGAGATTAGAAATGTTGTAAGTAATCCCTATAATTCAATACAAGCATCCGTAAGGGGTGAAAAAACTCATCCGCATAAAGAACAGCAACCACATTCTCCACCAGATAGAACAAAAATCGGCGTGTATTGCACTTCTTGTAATGCCCCTAACTCGATTACGAGAGAACGATTCTATCATTTTACTTGCAAGGAAGGGGGGAAATCTTTCTTTAATATTGGATATTTCTGTAGAAATTTCAACAAGATCTACCCAATTTCTAGGGAGGATTTTATGGATCTTCAGGAACCTGAATCATTACTTTGTTATAAATGCAACAACGTGATGGAATTATTAAACTCGGAAAAATGATCATTTCTTTTTTCCTTTCTTAAATCAACTAATCCTCACTCAATTTGACATCCAATCTCATTTTTGAAATAAAGTCCCATTTTATTTCGAAAGTTACGATTATCTAACACAAAACTCTATTGCCAAAATGGAAAAGATTGTTTATTTGCATGATATGGTTAAAGGATCTGAAATAATAATTAATTTACCTTGGTATAGTGAACCGATTTTAGAAAAGGAAACACATATTCAATATCAATTTAGACCTATACTATGTGTAGGTTCAGAATACATCAATCCTGAGAAAGAAATGGGATTGAAAGAGCAGAAGATAAAAGAAGCCCTGTACTATATATCTTCAGCAGAAGAGAAATTGGTTGAGAATCGTACTGCTGCTTTTTTAGAATTATGGATTGCTATTGATTATATTGTATCTGCATTAGGTCTGAAATTAGAAAAACAATTTATAAAACAAGAAGTTAAAATAGCAAGAGAATTTTGTTCAACTTTCGTAGAAAATATGAGAAAAGTTTCCGAAATTGCTTTATCTGAAGAAGAGGATAAGCGTAATTTAAAAATTCAAGAACGTTTAATTCAATTAATTGGTTCTACTTTTAATCAACCCCCGTTAAGAAAAAGGCTGGATAAATTATTGGAGGATAAAAAAGTAAAGCTTTCCAATTTTGAAATAGAAATGTATAAGTCTGCAAGAGAGAAAAGAAACGATGTTATTCATGGAAATAAAGCCATTGAAATCTCCAAAGATGAATATAATGTATTATCTAAGATAATATACTTTATTTTAAAAGAGGAAATCTTTAAGAAAATAGAAATAAAAGAGAGACATCCAATTTTTTTTGAGAATCCCCAAATTCCCATCGTAATTCGCACTCTCTTTGATTTTATTCTTGAGGATATAGCAAGTTCTTTTCCAAATAATAAAAAAATCCATACTGTTAGGGATAAGATTAAGATTCTTTCTGAATTAGGAATGCCATTACCTTCCGAATTAGGTAAAGCAAAAACCATATGTATCCCCCCTGAATTTGATGATATGTTGAAAATAACTGTGAATGAATTGATAAAAGAACATTCTGAAAATCAATCATTTTTGAAATGCAAGAGATTATTTGAGAGTAATATAATAATTGATGATTTTGACAAATTGATAAAATCTATTTTGGATAATATTGTAATTGGTTTAGAAAAGGAATATGAAGATAACGAACAAATTAAAAAGGCACGCTATCAATTAGACCAGTTGAATCGTCTTGGAATGCATTCTTTTAGGATCCAAAATGCGTTTAAAGGGTTTGAGAGACATAAGCGTTTCGAAAGAGTAAAGAAATAATTTTTATTATTATTGGGGACATCTATAAATAAGAGTTGCAAAATTCTTAATGTATTTTAAAGGTCTATTTAATGAGTGAAAGATTCTGAATCCAGCCAATGCTTTTTTATATTGTGTAAATTAAAGAATATTAGGTGAAATAAAAATATGAGTACAAATAATTTAAAATCAATTGCAGATATTTTTGAGAGAAGAATTTTCCGGATTCCGGATTATCAGAGAGGATTTTCTTGGGAAGATAAACATCTTAATGAATTTTGGGAAGATCTTGAATTACTTCCTGATGATCAATCTCATTATATGGGAGTTTTAACACTCGAATCAGCACCCAGAGAGATCTGGGAGAATTGGGAAGATGATATTTGGTTACTTGATAAAGTGCGGTATAAACCATATTTTATTGTAGATGGTCAACAGCGCCTTTTAACTATTGCTATTTTACTATTTTCAATTTTTAAACAATTAGATGACGATGGAGAATTAAATTTTACATCTAAAAGTGATTTTCTTAGGAAATATATTTCCATTACTAATGAAAATTTAATTTCTTTTATTTTAGGTTATGAAAGTGATAATCCAAGCTATGAATTTTTAAAGACAGAAATTTTTGAAGCACCTTCAAATCAAAATCATAATATTCAAACAATCTATACTTTAAATTTAAAAAACGCAAAAAATTTTTTTACTAATAAAATAGAAGATTTAGATTTATCTCAACTCGAAGAATTGGTATATAAAATATGTCATCTCCTAAAGTTTAATATGTATTTTATTGAACAAGCATTTGAAGTATTTGTAGCATTTGAAACAATGAATAATCGTGGAAAATCTCTTTCAACTCTCGAATTACTTAAAAATCGTTTAATTTATTTATCCACTAGAATTCATGGAGTAGATGATGATCAAAAAAAAGCTTTGAGAAAGAATATTAATGAAAGTTGGAAAACCATTTATGAATACTTAGGGAAAAATCCTAATAATCCATTAAAAGATGATATATTTTTAAAAAATCATTGGACTATGTATTATCATTACTCAAGAAAACAAGCGAAAGAATATGCAAAATACCTTCTAAATGATCAGTTTACTATTAAAAGGGTGATAAACAAAGATGTTTTATTAGAAAATATACAGGATTATATATCCAGTATTCAAAACAGCGTAAAATTTTGGTTTTTTATAAATAACCCAAATTATATTCAATTATCCCAATTTAGTGATTCTCAATTAGCACAATTAAAGCAATTGTTATTTAAATTAAAACGTTTGAATTATGGAGCTTTCCCTCCGCTTATTCTTGCGTCGTTTCACCAAGAAAATCCAAATGAAATTATAGAATTGTTAAAAGCAATCGAGGATTTTCTTTTCACTATATTTAAAATCTCCCAAAGGCGTTCAAATACCGGTGATTCAGTTTTCTATAAACTTGCTCGTGATTTATTTCAAAATAATATAACAATCGAATATGTAATACAGGAAATTCAGAGAATGGGAGATGAATATTGGAGTTATGAACGTTTTGAGGAGTATATAAGTGATAAATTCAAATTTTCAGAAAATGGTTTCTATGGATGGAATGGGCTCTCGTATTTTCTTTACGAATATGAATTATATCTAAGAGAAAAATCACAAAACACCGAATATAAAATAAATTGGGAGGAATTTACAAAAAGTCGTAGCAATTCAGTTACAATAGAACATATAGCACCTCAATCAGTAAGTAATCCTGATTGGTCAGCAATTTTTAACCAATATTCAGAGAAAGAAAGATTACATTTAATTCATTCCTTGGGAAATCTTCTTGCTCTTTCGATGAGGAAAAATTCAAGTCTTCAAGATAAAAGTTTTGATATTAAAAAACGCGAAGGAAATGTTGGTTATTATAATGGCTCTTATAGTGAAATTGAAGTTGCACAATACAATCAATGGACAGCAGATGAGATTTTAGAAAGAGGATTGCTCATGATTGATTTTATGTGCGAAAGATGGGATATTGATATTGATAGGAAAACTAAGATCGAAATCCTCCATCTGGAATTTCTTGAACCATAGAAATTGAATAATAAAAAAAAATGCTAGTTGCAAAATAAAATACAAAGTTGCATAAAAAAGTACAAAAAGTTGCAGAAAAAAGTTCATTAACCATAAATCTCCTCTACTTATCATTCGGTCTAGCATATCTTTTACTTCTGGAAGTGTATTTCCATAAATATGAAGTGAATTACTAAAATCTACATAATGACCCATTTCTATTCCAAGTTGATCAGCAACATATTTTTGTATTCGTACCATGCCATTAACATTTGCTTCCCAGGCTCGAAAGAGATCCCTGCTTCTCCATGTAGTTTGCATTATTAACTTATTGTCCTTAACTCGCATGTATATTCTCTGTAAGCAAGGAGGGTCTTCATGGTAAGGATCTATTAGTGGTCGCCAGGTTATTGCTTGAGCTCTTCTACTATATGGGCTTTCTCTTAGTTTATTTATAATATATTCGATCTGATTAATCCTTGGAAATTTTATTACTCCTATTGGTATTTTTTCAATTCCTATTTGTTTTGAAATCTCTTTATCTAATTCAATTTCGATACCACTTTTTAATTTCCAAACCTTAGTGTTAGGGGTAGTCTCAATTTTCTCTGCTTTTATTAATTTCTGATGTTTTTTAACAAATTCGGGGTCAACGAGCTCTAAATCATAATTTGCATGGATAGTATCCTCAAGAGCAAAGGGAGCATAATTATATATCCTATCATGGTAAGAATATGGAAAACTCACACCTGATTCCCATAAAAAATGATCATGTATCCCTTCCATTATCTCTTCAATATACCCCCCCTGAATCGACCCAACTAAATATGTGTCCGCCAAGCACCCCCATACTTCATAAGAATTCCCAAACTTAGATTTTATCTTAAAAAGCTTATCTCTCCTCATGATCGGATTACTCATTGGATCCTTAATTTCTATTAAAACTGTAGCATCTTTTGAGGGGGGATCCTCTTTTTTATCATATTCTGTCTTGATGTCATCTCCTTGATATAGGACATGTCCTATAGCAGAAAGCCAAGCATCTCGTATATTTTCCTTAGAAATATATATTACTTTTGCCATTTTTAAAATATATCCTTTTTTATATTAATTAGGAACTAAAAATTTATAATTTAATTGTTAAAAAATTAATAATAATAATATCTTATAGAAAGTAATAAATAGAAAATGAGTAAGGTAATTTCTATAATAAAACTTAAGATCCGTTTCGAGCCCCCTTTCAATATTATAACAAAGATTCTAAACGATGAATTACAATTCGAGAAAGAACTGAAATTGAGAGAGCTATTTGAGTATTTTTACGAGAAATATGGAGATGAGTTCAGAGAACTATTATGGGATAAAAAAGATAAGGAAAAATTTAGCTCGTTTCTCTCTATTATTATTAATGGAAATAGTTATCGGGGTAAGAATTTTAAGGACACTCTCTTAAAAGACGGAGATGATATTTCTTTTTTGTATTTATATTTTGGGGGCTAAATTAGAAGAGAAATATTATTTGATGTTCCATATTAAAGAAAAATCGTAAAAAGACAAATATAAAAGCACTTCCTATAGGAATTAATAAATTGTCTGATAAATTAAGGGGTTTACTTGTAATTAAATCAAAAATCATAAATGACATAGAAAATATAAATGCCCATATTAACCCCATGAAAAGAAAGCATATAAAAAAGCTTGTGATCGTGCCGGCAATTGTGCCCTCCCATGTTTTTTTTTTATTCCATTTTATGTGAGTTTTTCCCCATCTAATACCAACTTGACTTGTCATTAAGTCTCCAATTGCGCTCATTCCTAATATCGCAAAAAATACCATTGGTGGGCATAATAATGCAGCAAACATTTGTCCTATGGAAAAATGTAGATAAGTACCATATCCTTGTTTTTCTTCCTCAGTTAATATTAATTCATTGACACAATTCAAAGGAAAACAAAAATATTTTGTTTTTCGAGTAAATTCATTTGCAAGTAGAAATAGACACATTATATAAAAAAAAAAAAATATTAGATAATAAAACCATCCTAAGGCAGAAAGCACTTCACGGACGGAATCTGGTTCAGATAATAATTGAATATATAATTTAAGCATATTATTCTCAAAAGGAATCATTCCTGAAGTGTCTTCTTGTGTAAAAAAGATATAAAGATAACCAACATACCATAAAATAAATAATCCTATAAATATTAATATATGAGGTATTTTTCGACAAGTATCTCGCTTGGCTTTACTCATGAGTTCCTTTTTTTTATTCCAATCATCTGCAAATTTCTTAATCATCTTATTTCCATTTTTTTTTTTAGAAAAGAAAAGCATTACAGTTGAGATCAAGATAAGAACACCAATGAAAATGATGGGGATAACAAGAGTATCACACCACATTGGAATTAACTCTCTTTTGAAAATCGTATCTTGAACCATTAATAAAAGAATTAAAAGCATGTTAATATAAACAAAAAGAAGAGCACTAAAAGCAAAGAGATTATTAAGAAAATCTTTTTTATGAGAAAAATGAATAAATGATATCAGAATTATAATGTAGGTAATGAGAACAATTATAAAACAAGTAGAGAAATTTAATACCATTTTTCTTTTAGTAAATTTTAATTTAATAATTATATGAAAAAACGTAAATATTTAGTTTTTTGATCATTAATAGTAACTTCAGACCTTAACATTTAAATCTTCTAGATCCTTTGTAATAATATGGGTCTATGGCTCTCATTCTCATTTCTCTTTGTCGTAA
>JAEOTJ010000241.1 GCA_016839905.1 Promethearchaeota archaeon
AGTAAATTTATACCCCTTTTTTCTAAATATTCTACTAAAGGATAAATAACTATTATAGCTTTGATTATGTTATGAATTTTACTTGAAACAAAAATCTGCTTTACCACTTCTATTAAATCAGAAAAATATTTTGTGAAAGTATCATTATAATAATTCAGCATTCTCTGAAGAATAATTATCTCTTCCTTTTTGAGTTGTTCTGGAAATCTATTATTAATAATCATATTTTTTATAGATAATAACAATTCAGTTGTAAGTAAATCAGTATTTTCTTCTATAAGGTTGAATAAATGTAAAGAAAAAACTTTATTTATATTTTCAAAACTATATGCTACAAAAGGAAATTTGGATCTTGGATAATATTTTTCAAAATATTGGTTATACGATTCACGAATGGAATCTTTATTTATACTTGCTAATATTGATACGTCTTTATAACTCATATTTTTAAGATTCTGATTTGAAACTATAATTGCATATAGAATAGCCGCAGCGATTGTCATAGATTTTTTATTTTTATGTATAGTTAATTCACGATTCCTAACTCTTGAAATAAACTCATCTAAAATCTCTAAAGATTTTAAACTAACTATCGCTTTTTGTTCTGGTGTATAATCAATTAAGTTACATAGATTCTCTAAACATTTTCTGATTTCATTATCAAATTTTTTAATGCTAGAATAAAATATATTAGTTTCTTCATTTTTTATTATATTTTCATGGTTTAACTCTCTCATAATATTCTTATTATTAATGATATTTCTCTTTTCATCATTATGAATATTTATTTTTAATTTTTCATTAATATTTAATAACTCCTCGGATTTTTTTAAAAAAGATTTAATTTCTTCTGTTGTTAATTCTTTACATAAACCCGCTTTTAAGAATTCATGATAAGCCCAGAAAAGCTCAAATGGTGAAATTCCTTTAGTAATTATATCAGACGACTTACCTAAAAGCACAGAACATGTTCCAATACTGAGTATGTTGTCATATTCTTTTTTATACTCTCTAAGTGCTTCTATGTCCATAGATTTCTCACACTTGAATTTATTGTGTAAACCCTTAATTTCTTCTATATGATCTTTTAACCATAAAATGAGAAGATTTTTTGTCTCATCTGAAAATGGTTTTAAATTTTTTGGATCATATATTATTTCAGAATTTTCACGAAGGTTTTGAAGGAATTTAGAATATTCCTCTGCAACCTTTTTTAACCCTAAACGCAGCATATGATAGCGGATTTTCGAGCTTTTGTTGCTTTTAATTGTTTTTCTCTGCTTTCTACTCATTAATTTAATATAACATCTTGATAAGTTATCTATGTAGTTAGAAACGATCTGTGCTCCTCGACCTAAAGGACTTGAATAAATCCATCCAATAAGAAAAGTGCATAGAACTTCCGGTGCTCTCGTTTTTATCGTAGTTATTAAATCTTTTGGAGGGAGGCTTGATGTATCAAATAAACAAGCATTCACCGCAAGAAAAAAATTTCCAATTAGATCTTCTATAAATACTAAGGGTTTCTTGTGTTTTGAACATTTGGGATATTTTCGGAATCCAAGAAAACCGAATTTTAAAGGTTTGACTTTTTCAAGGTGAGTACAGCCAATATGTGGACAAATTGCAATTCTATCCTCATTAACCGATTTTCTGCTTACTTGACCATCCTTTTTAATCATTCTAAAATCCTCTCTTCTCTGGGATTTTTCTTAACTTCGATTTTCTCTACCTCATTTAATTGGATAAATTCTGAAGATTCTTTTTCTAATTGTTGATAATTAGTTTTTAGTTCATTGAAAAAACATGAAAAAGGCCAATAAAAAGCATCTTCAGCTTCACATAAAATATGTGCAATTTTAATAGCTAACTGTAATAACTGAGGACGATTATGAATTTCTAGATCAGAAATAATATGAAGATATTTCCAAATCTTACTTCCAAGCTGCTTAATTTCTCTTAAAAGACTTTTTTCAAAATCATATGGTTGAGTCTTTACTCTTTCGATAAGTATGAGGATTTTTTCCTTTACTGATTTATCGTTTAATCCAATTTTCTTTAACAATTTTATATAAAGGGAAGAAAGAGATAGAAGTTCGCTTTCTTTCTTCTTTATCGGGTCTTTTATAATAATACTATCAAACTGATTATCTGAAAACCTATAGCGAATGACTGCACTTTTATAATTAAAATAAGATCGTAATTGTCTTGAAAGCTCACTAATTTTATTTGAACCTTCAATCGAATACCATTCCAGAAATTCAGAATCCTCTTCATAGTTCAAAAAAGACAAATCTTCAAAGATGTCAACAGGACTATCAAAATTATCTTCATCTCTTTGCATGAACTCGTATTAATTTTGAAATATTTAAAAGAAAAATGAATATTCTGATAATTCTATAAAAACACAATAAATAGCTTACATAATTTCTAACCTTATATTTTTGACATATCTAATATTTGAACTAAAGCTTATATATCAGTTATTAAACTATTTAAATGTCAAAAAAGTTTAAATATCAAAAAAGATAAGG
>JAEOTJ010000242.1 GCA_016839905.1 Promethearchaeota archaeon
AGTCCTTTACCAGACCATTTATTTGCATTTATGAATTCTCCACCATCCATAGTTACTTTTAGGAGATAATAATCATGTCCTTCATGTTTACCTTCTATTATTATAGCTCCTATACGCATCCTCGCTAACATTTGGGAAAATGGGGTCCCTGCATTAGCTTCCTTTATACCTCCTGTTAATGGAGATTTTCCTCCTACAGAAAGTCTTCCACTTGAGGGTGCAGCAGTACCTGTGACTATCCCAGGAGCAAACACTAATTTATTATGAATTCCTAATGGATTACAAGTTGGTGGAACTTCTTTAGCAACTATCGTTGAAGTCATACCACGACCTCCTAAAGCGGCATAATCTCCGGGTAGATCTTCAAATTTAGCTTCTAGATTATTCATATTCACTCTTAATATTTTTTTTGGCAAATTTTTCACCTCTTTTTTTTAGGCAAATAATAATAGTATTTCAGTTTTATTTAAACGGTTCGTTATGTACAAACTGTAATAACGATAAATTTGACTTCTTTTCCTTCTTAACAATTAAGTCGAATTTTTAAATTAATTAAATATAAGATAAATAGTAAATTTAATACAAATCTAAGTTTATTACTTTTTGAGAGATATGGATGATATAAATAATCATATTAATGAGTTTATATCATTTAAGATAATTCAGAGTGGGGAAATAAAAAAGGTTTCATTATCTAGATCGAATTTGGGAAAAAAATTTAATGAGATATATGGTTTATTATTAAAAGAATTAAAACTTAAACAAAAAGATACTTATCTAAGTAATGAGAACGGAAAGATGGTAGGAGATCTTGATTTAGAATTGTCTTTACAAGAGATTATAAAGATATTTGGTAATAAGTTAAAGGTATATTATGAAAAAGTATTTTAGATGCCCTTATTCCATAATCTGCTATTTTAAAATAGGAATTAGAAGATGACTTGGAAATTCTCCTGTATGATAGATTTTCTGTTTAGCTATGATGTAATCTCCTGGTTGACCTTCTCCTCCTAAATTTGAATTTATATCAAATCGTGGAAAATTACTTGAGGTTATTTCTATTCGTATTCGATGTCCTTTCCTAAAATAATTAGATGTATTTCCCAATTCTATCTCATACTTATAGATTTTCCTTGGCTCAATAAGGGAAGGAATATCTTCATTATTTCTAAATCTTGCCCTGATTCCCGCATCTAAAATATTTATCGCTTTTCCTCGAGGATAAACGTCTATTAATTTGATCGTGAAATCAGTATCTTTCGCTGATGAGGAAGCAAAAAGTATCATCCTTACAGCACCAGTTATTTCTAATCCTTCTTTTAAAGGCTTAGTAGAGTAGATTAAGACATCTCTTCGTTTTTCGGCATCTTTTTGATTTTGAGCTCCTTTTAAAATCCCTAAGTTCCTTCCTCCTTTTGTAATAACTGGATCCATAGGATCAAAAGTATATGTATCCTCTGATTCATTAATTGGTTCTTTGAAATCTAATACACCATCTCCTTTTAGACTATTTGCTCCTCTTACAGAATGAATATATAATTTTTTATAATCACTATTTTCAGGTGGCCACTTCTCTGTGTATCTCCAAATATTTTTCCCCATAACCCAATACTTTATAGAAGGTTTATTTATATCAGGGAAAGCATTCATATCTCCCATCAACCAATGACGGTTCCAGGCAAGATTTAAAAATTCTTTATAAAATCTTAACATTCCGGCATTTCTAATGCGACTTTCAGGATGACCACTCGCACCATGAGCCCACGACCCTATAAGCAATTTTGAATATTTTCTAGCATCACCAATAGCGTTATTTTTAATTTCGATAAAATCTTCTAATTGTTTTTCAAAAAACATATCCTGCCATCCAGCTAGCATAAAAGCAGGTTGTGAAAACTTTTTACTATCCATCTCTAAGAATCCAGACATTTTGTATGAGTCCTTATCTAAACCTCGTGTAATTAAGAAATCATTTAAAAATTTATAATAAATTTCGAGGCTACGTTTAGAGGGATTAAAGTTATCTATATTATAAAAAGCTACTAGAAGATCTTGAACTTTTTTAATAGATTTCCCTTTTAATTCAGATAATTTAATCCGACTCTTTTTTTTAATTGGGTCATTAAATAAACCATATCTAGGATTTATATATCTCTCATACATTAAATCTGTTAACGTATCTACATCAGGGGCTTCTCTATATGATGCAATATTGACCATTATTCTGTAAATAGAAGTCGTTAAGGCATGAATTTCGAGTCCTCCATTATTTTGCCATAAATTTAGCGTTGATGTAATTGCTGGAGCGATACAAGTTAAATAGTCATTATCCCAAGATACTGCCAGTTGAGTTATACCAAAATAACTTGCTCCTGCCATGCCTATTTTCCCATTGTACCAATATTGTTTAGAGATCCATTTCAAAGTATCCAATCCGTCTTCTCTTTCTGTGAATAAATAATAATTGAATCCACTTGAGTGTCCGGTTCCTCGTATATCTTGAATTATTGTTACGAATCCAAAAGTGGCATATGCATAGCCTAAAATACTCATAGTATCCTTCCAATATGGTAATCGTACTAATATTGTTGGACATTTGCTTTTTTTCTTATAGACCTTTTTTGGAATATATACATCTGTTGCTAATCTTGTTCCATCTTTTAATTTTACAATACATTCAGGATACCTTTTGACACCATTCTTAGCATACCCTAACCCTAAAAAAATTCCCAAAATTTTCACTAAGGGAACAGTTCCATGTCTCATTATAATTTTATTTAATGATCGTACGAATTTTGGCAGGCTTGGCTTCACTACTATTTTTAAATAAGATAGGTCAGTAACATATTTTTCGTTCATTACCATAAAGAAAAATTGATAATTTAAAAAGTTTCAAAAATGAAAAATGGCAGGCCCGAGGGGATTTGAACCC